>NZ_ASZV01000025.1:0-75765 GCF_000442475.1 Ralstonia sp. AU12-08
GCCACGCGTGACCGCGACCTGATTGCCGCCGCCCAAACCGGCAACACGATGGCCATCCAAGCGCTGCTGGCCGACGGCGCCAGCCTCAAGGCACGCGATGCCGACGGCCGCACCGCGCTCGTCGCCGCCGTGTCTGCACACATGGGCGCGGCGGCCCGTCTGCTCATCCAGGCCGGCGCCGACGTCAACGTGCAGGACAATGCCCAGAACAGCGCCTTCCTGCTCGCGGCGAGCCAGGGCGATGCGGAAACCGTACGTCTGGCGCTCTCGCACGGCGCCAACCTGCGCGCCACCAACGCCGAGGGCGACACCGCCCTGATCCCGGCTGCACGCCGGGGTTACGTGGAAGTGGTGAATGAACTGGCGAAAGCCGGTGTACCGCCCGATGCCACCAACAACCTGGGCCTGACGGCGCTGATCGAAGCCGTGGCTATGGGTGATGGCAGCGACAAGTACGAAAAGATCGTGCAGCTCCTGCTCGACGCCGGCGCCGATCCGAACATGCCCGACCGGGCCGGCGTCACGCCGATGCGGCATGCGCGTCAGCGTGGCTTCCACGGTATTGGCGCACTGCTGTTCAAGGCGCGCGGGCATTGAAAAAGGGGCCACTCGGGCCCCTTCTTCCGCTTCTTCGACTCAGGCTACCGCCGGTTTTTCGGCCGCCGCGTTCTTCGCGTTTTCCTGCTCCTGCAGCGTGCGCCACATCACCTTGCCCGTGCCGGACTTGGGCAGCGCATCGACAAACTCCACCACGCGCGGGTACTTGTACGCGGCCATGTTGTCGCGTGCCCAGTTGATGATGTCGTCTTCCGTGGTCTCGCCCTTGGCATGCGCCTTGAGCACGACCACCGCCTTGACCGACTCGCCACGATACGCGTCGCGCGTGCCGATGATGCAGGCCTCTTGCACGTCAGGATGCTTGTACAGCAGGCTTTCCACCTCGGCCGGCCAGACCTTGAAGCCCGAGGCGTTGATCATGCGTTTCAAGCGGTCGGTGAGGAAGAAATAGCCGTCTTCATCCATCTTGCCGAGGTCGCCCGTGCGGAAGAATGTCTTGCCCTCGAACTCGATGAAGACTTCGGCAGTGGCCTGCGGCTTGCCCCAGTAGCCCAGGAACACCTGCGGGCCGCTGACGATGATCTCGCCCACCTCGCCAATCGGCAGCTCCTGCAACGTCTGCGGATCGACGATGCGCGCATCGGTGTTGAACACGGGAATGCCCAGACACTGCTGCTTGGCCCGGTCGGCCGGGTTGCTGTGCGTGGGCGCGATGGTTTCCGACAGGCCGTAGCCTTCCTGATACGCCAGGTTGAAATCCTTCAGCAGGCGCTCGGCCACGGCCTGAGGCATCGCCGCGCCGCCGCCGCCGATGTAGGCGAGGCTCGACAGGTCGAACTCCGCCAGTTGGGGGCTCGCCAGAAAGTCGATCACCATGGTCGGGATGTTCGTCCAGTGCGTGATCTTGTAGCGCGAGATCAACCGCCCCGCTACTTCGCGATCCCAGCGCGGCAGCATCACCACCGTGGAGCCCATGTAGATCGGCGCGTTCATCCCGTACTGCATGCCCGTCACGTGGAACAGCGGGATGATCGACAGGCTCACGCCCTCCTTCGTCCCATTCGACCACATCGAACCGCCGACGATGTTGTGCATCACCGTGCGGTGCGGGTGCATGCAGCCCTTCGGGAAGCCTGTGGTGCCCGACGTGTACGGCATCACGGCCAGGTCGTCCGGCCCGGCGGTGTGCGGGCCCGGCACGAGGCGCTGGGCAATCACATCGTTCCAGGCAACGGCGCCCGGCTGCGGCGGATGCTCGGCCGTGATCCATGCCGGCGGTGCATCTTCGGGATATTCGTAGGTGGCCGGCAGCGCGTCAGCGTAGGACGTGACCAGCAGATGCTTCGTGCGTTGCGCTTCCGGCAGCTCGGCGTTGGAGGTCGTCACGTTGACGGCCAGATCGGCGCTGCAGATGACCGTGCTGGCGCCCGCATCGGTGATGTAGTGCTTGAACTCTTCCGGCCGGTTCATCGGGTTGACCGGCACGACCACCGCATCGGCGCGCAGGATGCCGTAGTACGCGGCCATGAACTGCGGGCAGTTCTGCATGTACAGCAACACACGATCGCCCTTCTGCACGCCGGCCACCTGCTGCAGCCAGCCGGCCACGGCCACCGCATCGTCATGCAGCTCGCGGAAGGTGGTGTGGCGACCGTAGAAGATGATCGCGTCCTTGTCCGGATAGCGTCGCGCAGACACTTCCAGGTTGTACCAAAGGCTGGTTTGGGGCGACGTGATGTTGTGCGGCATACGTCGGGGCCAGAACTGGAAGTGCGGTCGTGCCATAGCGTGTCTCCGAGAATCTGTCTGTTGTTTTTACCGGATGGTATCCGAACGATCGTTCTATTTTCAACCGTTGTCAGGACAGCCATTTTTAAGAACGCAAAAAACAGCCTGGAAGCGGCCCCAGGCACCCCCAAGTAGAATGCTCGACACACCGCCGGCAAACGCTGCCGGCCGCACTTTTCCCAGGAGAATCCCGCCGATGAGCGACGTCACCTCGCAGAGTTTCGCGCAGGAAGTGATCGAAACATCTCGCCAAGTCCCTGTACTGGTCGATTTCTGGGCGCCGTGGTGCGGGCCCTGCCGCACGCTGGGCCCGATGCTGGAAAAGCTCGAAGCCGAATACGCCGGCAAGTGGAAGCTCGCCAAGGTCAATTCGGATGAGAACCCCGAGCTGTCGGCGCACTTCAACGTGCGCAGCATTCCGTACGTGGTCGCCTTTGTGGACGGCAAGCCGGTCGACCAGTTTGTCGGCGTGCTGTCCGAAGGGCAGTTGCGCGGGTTTCTTGACCGCGTGATCCCGCAACCGGCCGACGTGGCCTACCGTGAAGGGCTGGCCGCGCGCCAGGCCGGCGAGATCGCCCATGCACGCGAGGCGTTCCAGAATGCGCTGGCGTTCGACCCCGGTTTCGATGCGGCACGCTTTGAGCTGGTCAGCCTGCTGCTCGACAGCGGGGACGTGCGCGCAGCGCAGGGGGAGTTCGAGTTGCTCTCGCCCAAGGCGCCGCAGGACGCGCGCTACGGCCCGCTGCAAACGCGCCTGAAGGCCACGAAACGCGCCGATGCGCTGCCCGATGCCAACGCGCTGCGCCTGCGCATCGAGAGCGAGCCGGACAACGTGCAGGCCCGCCTGGACCTTGCCGAGCAGTACATCGCGCAGCAGAACTACGAAGCCGCGCTTGAACAACTGATTGCCATCGTCGAGCGCGACCGCACCTTCCGCGACGACATTGCGCGCAAAACCATGGTGTCGGTGTTCGACATGATGCGCGATGCGCCGCAGGCGGTGTCGCACTGGCGCCGCCAACTGGCCTCCAAACTGAACTGACCATGCGCCTCATCTACGTTGCTGATCCGATGTGTTCGTGGTGCTACGGCTTCGGCCCCCAGCTGGCCGATTTGCGTAAGCGGCTGGGCGAGCTGCTTGGCGCACCGGTGCCGGTCACGCTCATCACCGGTGGATTGCGCCCCGGCCAGCGCGAGCCCATGGCGGCCGACAAGCGCGACGAGATCCTCCACCACTGGCACGCCGTGGCCGAGCGCAGCGGCATGCCGTTCGACCAGTCGCCCGAGGTGGCCATGCGTCGCGATGGTTTCGTCTACGACACCGAGCCCGCCTGCCGCGTTGCGGTGCTGGCACGCGAGCATTGGGGTGAAGATGACGAGCGCGTGCTCACGCTCTTCCATGCCGTCCAGCATGCCTTCTATGCCGAAGGCCGTGACACGACGCAGGCTAACGTACTACGCGAAGTCGCCGTCGCCAACGGCATCGACGCCGCGCATTTCGATGCCGTGTTCGATACCGACGCGCTGCGCGAAGAAACACGCGAAGACTTCCGCCTCTCGCGCCGCTGGGGCATCAACGGCTTCCCGAGTCTGCTGGCCGAGCAGAACGGCACGCTGTACCAGATCGGACGCGGCTATGCGCCATCGGTAGCGCTGTATGCGCGGGCGGTGGAAGTGATGCAGCAGCATCCTGCGGCAGACGCTGAATAAGCGGCCCGATCCAGCGATTTGCCCGGCGTCAAACCAGACCACAAAGGCCGTCGCGTAAGCTGACGGCCTTGTCCATCCCGCCTATCCACCCACCATGCCCGTGATCGAATGGTCTGAGGCGCTCCAGCTTGGAGACGCCGCCACCGACGCCAACCACGCCGAGTTCTGCGCGCTGCTCAACACCGTGGCCGACGCGGCGGACGCCGACTTCATTGCCGCACTCGATGCCTTCATCGCGCATACCGAAATCCACTTCGGCGAAGAAAACACCTGGATGGACGCAGCGGAGTTTCCACCGCGCCATTGCCATCGCGGCGAGCACGACAACGTGCTGGCGCTGTGCCGTGAAGTGCGCAAGCGTGCCGCTGCGGGCGAGATGGAACTGGGGCGCCGTCTGGTGGCGGAGCTGCCCGAGTGGTTTGCCCAGCACGTGGACGTGATGGACCGCATGATGACGACGTATCTCGCACAAATGGGCAACCCGATGGGCACCATCGAGCACGCTGGCTGAACACGGGTTGTCGATCGGGTTCTGCCTGCCTAGAGTCAGAGTGGCCCGGCTCGCGCGCCCTTGCTGCGCGGGGGGCCTCCCCACCCCGACGAAGGAGTGCCCATGAAGATCGTCAACGATGCTTCGTTTCAATCAGACGTGATCGACGCCTCGCAAAGCAAGCCCGTGGTGGTGTGCTTTGCCGCCGAGTGGAGCCACCCCAGCCAGTGTGCGGTGGCCAGCCTGGAAAAGATGGAGTCGAGCTACGCCGGGCGCGCCACGTTCGTCACCATGGACTTTGACGAGAACGAAGGTACCGCAGCCAAGTACGGCGTATCGGTCATGCCGGCGTTCGTGCTGTTTGCCAACAGCCAGCCGAGTAGCGAATGGTCGGGGCGCTACGCGGACCAGATCCAGGAAAAACTGGACCAGCTCCTGCCCCACTAGGCCCAGTCAGATTGCGGCGATCGCTCGCAAGGCGGTCGATGCCGCCACCATCCCGAACACCGCCGTCACGCACACCGACGAGCCGAAGCCTGCACAAGCCAACCCTTGCGGGCCTTGTGACGGCTGCGGGGCGGGCGGGGCGTTGACGACTTCGATTTCCCCGGCCGCGGCCAGATCATCAATGCCGGCGTGGCTCGATTCGACCGGCAGTTCGATCGCGCAGGCCTGCTGTTCGGGTTCCGGATAGCGCAGCGGCTCATCCGAGAATACGGCATCGATGCCGAACTTCGTCTTGGGGTTCTTCGCAAAGCCATGCTGGCGACGCAGGTTGCCGCGCACCTTGGCGAGCAACGGATCCTGAATCGTGCGCGTGAGATCGGTCACGCGAATGCGCGTCGGGTCCAGTTGCCCGCCTGCAGCACCACAGGTCACCACGCGTTTGCCGGTGCGCTTGCAGAACGCGAGGATGGCCGTCTTCACCTTCACCGCATCAATGGCGTCGATCACGTAGTCAAACGGGTGGCCGAGCAAGGCCTCGACGTTTTCCACGGTGACGAAATCGTCGATGCGGCTTATCTCGGCACGTGGATTGATCTGCAGGATGCGCTCGGCCATGGCGTCGACCTTGGCCATGCCGTAGGCATCGCCCAGCGCGTGAATCTGGCGGTTGGTGTTGGAGACGGCAATGTGGTCGAGATCGATCAGCGTGAGCTTGCCGACACCGCATCGCGCCAACGCTTCCGCCACCCACGAACCCACGCCGCCGATGCCGATCACGCACACGTGTGCCGCCGCAAAGCGCTCCAGCGCGTTGGGGCCATACAGGCGCGCGACACCGCCAAAGCGGCGTGCATATTCGTCATCCAGGATGGGCGGGTGCGCGGGCGCGCTGATTGCTACTTGGCTCATGACACAATTGAATCGGGACTGCGCCGAACTATATATCAATGCGGCGAGTCGGATTTTTACGTGCCAAACCCATAACAAGACCCATGCGAACCTCCGGCAAGCTTGCCCTCGGACTGGTCCTCTCGCCCGTTGTCATCGGGGCGGCGGCGGTCATCTTTGTGCTGACGTTCGATTGGAACCGCGCCAAGCCGTACCTGAACGACCACGTCTCGCAAGCCATCGGCCGTGCATTCGCCATCAACGGCGACCTGATGCTGACGTGGAAGAAGCCCGAAGGCGAAACCGGTTGGCGTGCCTATGTGCCCTGGCCGCGCCTGATTGCCAACGACATCACCGTCGGCAATCCGGATTGGACCAAGCAGCCGCACGTGGCGACGATCCACCAGCTCACCTTCGTGCTGGAAGCACTGCCGCTGCTGGCGCACCGCATCGTCATCCCGAGTGTCACGCTGGATACGCCGGCCATTGCACTGGAGCGCGACAAGCAGAACCGCAACAACTGGACGTTCGACCTCGCGGGCAACAACGGCGGCGACAACAAACCCTCCGACTGGAAGCTGGAGCTGCGCGAGATTGCCTTCAGCAAGGGCACGCTGGCGCTGGATGACGACCTCAAGCGCATCCACCTAGCCGCCACGATCGACACAGTCGACAACCAGGCGCTCTACACGGCTGCCAACGGCACGGCGATCAAGGGCAGCGAGCAACCGGCGATGGTGCCAACAGCCTCGGGTGCGGCTGCGTCAGGTGCTGCAGCCAATGCGCCTGTCACGCCCGATCCTGAGCAGCCGTATGGCATCGCCTGGACGGTCAAGGGCACTTACAACAACGCCGCCATCAACGGTAGCGGCAAGGCCGGTGGCGTGCTGCGCCTGCAGGATGCCAAGCGCCCCTACCCACTGCAGGCCGACGTGACGGTGGGCAAGACCCGCATCGACCTGGCCGGCACGCTGACCAACCCTTCCAGCCTTGCGGCACTGGACCTGCGGCTGCACCTGTCGGGCGCCAGCATGGCGCAGCTGTATCCACTCACGGGCGTGGTGCTGCCCGACACGCCGCCGTTCGACACGCGCGGCCGGCTGATCGGCGAATTGCGCAAGCAGGGTTCCAGCTGGCGCTACGAAAACTTCACCGGCCGCGTGGGCGGCTCAGACCTGGGCGGCACCCTCACCTTTGCGATGCGTGAGCCGCGCCCGCAACTGACCGGCGAGCTTGTCTCGCATCAGTTGCTGTTTGCCGACCTGGCCCCGATCATCGGCGCCGACTCCAACGCCAGCAAGGCCAAACGCGCTGACCCTAGCGCAGAACCGGGCGACAGTAAAACCGTCCGCCAGCCCGCTGACAAAGTGCTGCCGGTCGAGCCCTTCCGCACCGACCGCTGGAACGCCATCGACGCCGACGTGAAGTTCACCGGCGAGCGCATCGTCCACAGCGCCGACCTGCCGATCGACCACCTCGTCACGCACGTCAAGCTGCAGGACGCGGTGCTGACGCTCGACCCGCTCAACTTCGGCATTGCGGGCGGCACGCTCACCTCCAATATTCAGCTCGATGGTCACGCCACGCCGATGCAGGCACGCGCGGCGCTGGCGGCCCGACATTTCAAGATCAAGCAGCTGTTCCCGAACATCGAATCGATGCGCGCCAGCGTGGGCGAGATCAACGGCGATGCGCGCCTATCCGCTACCGGCAACTCGGTTGCCGCCCTGCTCGGCTCGTCCAACGGTGAGATGAAGGTGCTCGTGGAGCAAGGCACGATCAGCAAGTTCATCCTCGAAGCGATGGGGCTGAACGTGGGGAACGTGATCCTCACCAAGCTCTTTGGCGACAAGCAGGTCACCATCAACTGCGCGGCCGGCGACTTTGCGGTGAGCGACGGGTTGGCGCAGGCGCGGACCTTTGTGGTCGACACGCAGGATGCGGTGATCGACGTGACCGGCACGACGAACTTCAAGCAGGAGGCGCTGGACTTCACCATCCATCCGGATTCGAAGGGGCTGCGTGTGTTTTCGCTGCGTACGCCGCTGTACGTGAAGGGTACGTACAAGCATCCGGATGTGTCGATCAACCCGGCCGTGGTGGCGCTGCGCGCAGGCGGCGCGGTGGCGCTGGCGTTTGCGGCCCCCATTGCGGCAGTGCTACCGGTGCTTGAACTCAAGCCGGCGCCGGACAGCCCGTGCGGCAAACTGCTGGCCGACGTACGCCAGCGCCCCACGGCCCCGCCGCCGGGCAAGACCTATCGCAGCAAGAACCCGGGGCGTACACCCGATGGCGAGTTGAAATCCGCACAGCCCGTCCCGCGCACAAGCACACCACCCTCGCGCGATCCGATGACGAGCGGCGGCTGATTCAGCGTCGCTTCGCAATCCCCTCTGCCGTCATCTGCGGCGTGGCCGGATCGCCAAACTGCCGCGTCACGTAGTTCGTGAGGGCGGCGAGTTGCGCGTCCGACAACGCGCGCCCGAACGCAGGCATGCCGATGTGCCGATCCCCGGCCTTGCGCTCGATGCCATGCAGGATCACCTGCACCAGATTGCCCGAGTCACGCGCCCCCACCGTGGAGTTATGCAGCAACGGCGGGTAGTAGCCGTCGGGGGTGCCGCGCCCATCGGCCTGATGGCAGGTGGCGCAGTTGCCGAGATACAGACGTGCGGCGTCGATGGTGGTTTCGATCGACTTGCCGCGCAGCGCGATCACGTCGGTGGCGGGCTTGCCCCAGTCCTGCCGCGCGCGCTCCAGGTTATTGCTGACGGCGGGCACGGTGCGCAGGTACTCCACCATCGCCAGGATGTCGCGTTCAGTCATGCGCGAGAAGCTGTGCTGCACCGCCTCGCCCATCGGCCCGGCTGCCTGCGCCACGCCCGGCACGCTGCCAGTGCGCAGGTACTGCACGACCTGCTCGGGTTTCCACGCCCCAATGCCGCTGACGGGGTCAGACGTGATGTTGAACGCTGTCCAACCCGCCAACGTCGAGCCCGACAGATACCCCTTGCCACGCTCGTCCATCGCCTTCTCCTGCATGGCGAAGCCGCGCGGCGTGTGGCAGGTGCCGCAATGCGCGAGGCCCTGCATCAGGTAGGCACCGCGATTCCATGTGGGTGTCTTGTCGCCCCAGGGGACATACGGCTCGCTCTTGAGGAAGACCAGGTTCCATAGCTTGAGCGGCCACCGCATGTTCAGTGGCCAACGGATCGTGCTGGGCGGCGGTTCGTTCTGCACAGCCGTCACGCCATAGTGGAAATATGCATAGAGATCGCGCATGTCCGCATCGTTGATCTTCGCGTACGAGGGATACGGCATGGCCGGATACAGGTTGTCGCCGTCGTCGTCCACGCCCTTGCGCACGGCCCGCTCGAAGTCTTCGTAGCTCCATTTGCCGATCCCGGTCTTCTCATCGGGCGTGATGTTGCTGGTGTAGATCGTGCCCAGCATCGGGATCGGCATGGGCAAACCGCCGGCAAAGGGCTTGCCGCCCGGTGCGGTGTGGCAGGCAGCGCAGTCCGCGGCAATGGCAAGGTATTCGCCGCGCTTGATCTGCGCGGTGTCGGCCGGTGTGTCCTTGGCGGAAGCGACAGTCGCCACGCTGGCAAGCAACAGGAAAAAGGCGATCGCTTTCATCTCACGCCTCCTTCTTCAGTTGATCGGCAATGCGCAGCGCCAGCGCCGCAATGGTCAGCGTCACGTTGACGGTGCCCACCGTCGGCATGGTGGAACTGCTGCTGATGAACAGGTTCGGGTGGTCGAACGTGCGGCAGTCCTTGTCGACCACAGAATCCTTCGGGTCCGCCCCCATGATGGTCGCGCCGGTGATGTGGTTGTTGGGCGCGAAGTCGTCGTTGAACTGCACGTCGGTGCCGCCCAGTACCTTGGCGGCTGTGGCGTAAACCTGGCGCGTATGCACGGCGCTGCGTTTGACGTAGTCGTCGATGCGGTAGGTGATCTCGGGGCGAGGAATGCCGATAGCGTCGACCTCGGTCGCGCTCGGCACGATGCGGTTCTCGGGCAACGGCAGGATCTCGTGAAAGCTGTCGAACTCCACAAAGCGCGCGGCCTGGTCACGAATGCGCGCATCCAGTTCGGCAGGCTTGATGAGCTTGCCTTCCTTGAAGATGCGTTGCGTCTCCTGCTCAATGCGCGAGATGTTCGACAGGTGCAGCTTCTTGCCCGCCTGCGTGGCGCGGAACGGCCCGTCGCGAAAGCCGATCAACGAGGTCATCTCCTGCGGCCCGCGGCCCGGCCACAGTTTGCGGTCGGCGTAGAAGCTCACGCCGGTACCGGGGTGGTCCATCAGGTTGCGGCCCACCATGTCTGAGCTGTTGCCCACGCCCTTGGGATAGTCCTGGCTGGTGGACATGAGCATCAGCTTGGGCGTTTCGATGCCGTTGGCCGCCAACACGAACCACTTGCCTTCCACGCGGTGTTCGACGCCCTTCGCATCCTTGTAGCGTGCGGCCACGATGCGCTTGTTGGCGCCAACTTCCAGCTTGAAGACCACCGCGTTTTCGATCAGGCGTGCACCGGCCTGCTCAGCTTTCTCTACATGGAAGATGCCGTTGTACATCGCCCCAATCGGGCAGATCGGCATGCAATTGTTGTTGCCGCAGCAGGTCGGTCGGCCGTCGTAGGGGCGGCTGTTGCGGGCGACCGGTTCGGTCACCACGTGGAAGTCCGGGTCGTACCCGTTGAGCGCTTCCTTGATGGTGCGTTCATTGAACGACAGCGGCAGCGGCGTCATCGGATACGGCTGGCTGCGTGGGGAGCCCAGTTCCTCATCATTCGGCCCCCACACGCCAAGCGCTTCTTCTGCGCGGCCGTAGTAGCGCTCCAGATCGCTGTACTGCAAAGGCCAGTCACGCGCGATGCCGTACACGCTGCGCAGCTTGAAATCGTTCGGCAGAAAGCGCCAGGTGGACGCTGCCCAGTGCCACGTCGTGCCGCCCACCGCGCGGATGTATTGCGAGTTGAATTTGTGCTCGCCCTTGAGGATCAGGTAGTTGTTGGGCGGGCCGTACTCCGGATGCGGCGCCCACGATGTGGATGGATACGGCGCCATGAAATCCATCTTGTCGGCCTGATTGCGGAAGCGCTCGACGATCTCCCAGCGCGGCAGGCGCGGGCCGGCCTCGAGCATCAGCACCGACTTGCCGGCACGCGCCAGCTCGTACGCCACCAGCGCACCGGCCACGCCGGAACCCACCACAACGATATCGGCTTGTTGGGTATCGGGCATCAGGCTTGCCTCTCGACAGGGGGTTCGGCCCAGAAGCCGGGCTGGTTGGGGCAATACGTGCGGATGACCAGCGTGTCGGACACCACGCTGTACATCAGCGCCTGTTCGTACGTGACAACATTGCCGTCGACCACGCCCAGGTACCACGCCTCCAGAATGCGCAGCGCGGTCTTCTGTTGTTCTTCGGAGAGCGCACCGGCTGCCAGCGATTGCGCCAGCGGCCGCAACTGCGCGACAAAGTCGCTGCCCGGCTTGCCCAACGCCGCCAGCAAGCGCGTGCCGACGGCACGATCCAGCGCTGGCCGGGCCGTCAACGCCTGTGACAACGCCATGAACGCATCGAGCGGTTCGCCAGGGGCCTGCGCCACCGCGTGCAGCACCTGCGCGCCGACCAGCCCGGCAGCCGCAACGGCCAGCGTGCCCTGCAACCACTGGCGGCGCGTCAACCCGAAAGGCGCCTCTGCGGGTTCTGGGGAAGGAGAATGAGTCGCCATTTCGACATCCTCTTGCAACTTTTGCGGGGGAATCGGGCGAGCGTGCTGCCGCGCGGCCCGAATTGCCAATATAGGCGGCGCATCACCGATCGCCAGAACCCTGGCACAAGCGCGAACCGTGCCAGGCACTCTTGCGTATGCGCAAACGGCGGTCGGCCGTGTTTGTCTATACTCGGCCCGTTCGCATGCCGCTTCCCCTTGCACCATGACTTCCATCGCCGATATCCGCACCGAATACGCCCGCGCCTCGCTCGACATTGCCGACGTCGACGCCAACCCCCTGCGCCAGTTCCGCCGCTGGTTTGACGAAGCACTCAAGGCCGAAGTGGCCGAGGTCAACGCCATGTCGCTCGCCACGGTCGACGCGCACGGCCAGCCGTCGGCGCGCATCGTCCTGCTCAAGAACCTGGACGAGCGCGGCTTCACCTTCTTCACCAACTACGCCAGCCACAAGGGCGAGGAACTGGCCGCCAACCCGCACGCGGCGCTGCTGTTCCACTGGATTGGGCTGGAGCGCCAGGTGCGCATCCAGGGCATCGTCGAGAAAGTGTCGGAAGCCGAGAGCGATGCCTACTACCACTCGCGCCCGCTGGGCTCGCGCCTGGGTGCTTGGGCATCGGAGCAAAGCAGCGAAGTGCCCGACCGCGCCACGCTGGAGGCACGCGAAGCCGAATACCGCGAACGCTTTGGCGATGCACCGCCGCGCCCGCCGCACTGGGGCGGTTACCGCCTGCTGCCCGCGTGCCTGGAGTTCTGGCAAGGCCGTCCGTCTCGCCTGCATGACCGGCTGGAATATCGCAAGCAAGCCGACGGCACCTGGAAGATCGCCCGCCTGGCCCCCTGATTGGGTATGGCCCGAATGGAGCCCCACGCGCAATGGGTTATTGCGCGCCGCGTCATCCCGGCACGGCGCTTGCTGCCACGTGGATAGGGCCTCGCGCCGCCCCTAAGACCCGCACAGCAGCATGGAAAAGTTTGTCGTAAGCTAATGTGATGCGTTGTGATCCGTTCGGGCGGCAATCCGATGGCCGCCCCGAATCTGTGCACATCTGGGAGGCCTCGACATGTTTTTTCAACAGGCGATTGACCGCAAGCTCGAGCAATGGATCAAGGAGATCCGCGAATCTGCCAACCTCCCGGTGCGCCTGCGCCTATGGAACGGCGACCAGTACGAACTCGGCCGCTTCGACCAACCGCGCGTCACGCTCACCGTGCGCGAAGCCAGCGCCCTGCCGCTGCTGCTGTCCCCCACGCTTAACAACCTCGGTGAGGCCTACGTCCAGGAGAAGATCGACCTGGAAGGCAAACTGGCCGACATCATCAACGTGAGCTACGGCCTGGCCTCCGCGGCGGCCGCCAAGAGCGGCAACGCGCTGGCTCGCGTGGTACGCCACTTCGCGCACACGAAGGAAGGCGACAAGGAATCGATCCAGTACCACTACGACGTCTCCAACGACTTCTACCAGCTGTGGCTGGACCAGAACATGGTCTACTCCTGCGCCTACTTCGAGAACGGCGACGAAACACTCGACGAAGCGCAGCTCAAGAAGATCGACCACATCCTCACCAAAATCCGCTTGCAGCCTGGGCAAACGCTGCTCGACATCGGCTGCGGCTGGGGGGCGCTGGTGCTGCGCGCGGCGCAGAAGTACGGCGCGCGCTGTCTGGGCGTGACACTGTCGCAGAACCAGTACGACCTCGCCACCGAACGCGTGCGCGCCGCCGGGCTGCAGGACCAGATCGAAATCCGCATCCAGGACTACCGCGACCTCGCCGGCCAGTTCGACCGCATCACCAGCGTCGGCATGTTCGAGCACGTCGGGCGCAAGAACCTGCCGGGGTACTTCCGCCGCATCCACAACCTGCTGGCCGATGGCGGTGTCGCCATGAACCACGGCATCACCTCCACCGACCCCGACGGCGGCGAGGCCGCGATGGGTGGCGGCGATTTCATCGATCGCTACGTCTTCCCGCAGGGCGAACTGCCGCATATCTCGCTGGCGCTCTCCGCCGCGCAGGACGGTGGCTTGGAAGCGCTTGACGTCGAAAGCCTGCGCCGCCACTATGCGCGCACGCTTGAGCACTGGGCCGAGCGCTTCGAGGCCAACGGCGACACCATCCGCGCGATGGTCGGCGAGAAGAAGTACCGCATCTGGCGCGTCTACCTGGCCGGCTGCGCACATGCCTTTGACGCCGACGAGATCTCGATCTTCCAGACCGTGCTGCAGAAGGCCGGCCAGTCGGCGACATCGATCCCGTGGTCGCGCCGCTTTATCTACGCGTGACCATTTGACCAGCACCCCGCCTATCGACGACCTGTTTGGCGCACCGCCCGCCCCCAGCGACGACGCGGCCGCCAAACCACCTGCCAAACCCAAGCGCTCCGCCACCCGCCAGGGTGTGCAGCCGGCCACGGTTTCACCTGAGGTGGTGGCGCTTGCGCAGCGCCTGCTGCGTGGGCTGCATGGGTTACGCATTGGCACGTCGTCGTGGTCGTACCCAGGGTGGAATGGGCTGGTGTATGCGGGCGAGTATTCGGATTCGATGCTCGCGCGCAAAGGGCTGTCGGCCTACGCACAGCATCCGCTGCTGCGCACGGTCAGCATTGACCGAGGCTTCTATTCGCCGATTCCGTTGGCGGACTACGTGGCCTACGCGGCCAGCGTGCCGGAAGATTTCCGCTTTGCCGTCAAGGCCACGTCCGCCGTATGCGATGCATGGATTCGCGAATCGGACGGACGCGGCCGCATGGCCAACCCCGCGTTCTTGAACGCAGAATTTGCGATCCGCGATTTTGTCGATCCGGCCACGCGTGGGCTTGGCGTGCGGTGCGGGCCGCTGGTGTTCCAGCTCTCGCCACTGGGCGCGTTGGCTGAAGACGCCACCGGTTTTGTGGAGCGGCTCGACGCGTTTCTGACCGCGCTGCCGCCGCTCGATCCGCAGCTCAATCCGGATGCCGTCTATGCGGTGGAATTGCGCGACGCCACGCTGCTCACGCCACGCTTCATCAAGATGCTGCGCGCGGCCGGCGTGCGCTACTGCGTGGGCCTGCACGAGCGCATGCCGGCGGCCGACCGGCAAGCCGCCGCCGTGGCGTTGTTGGATGAGGGTGCGGGCGGCCCGCTGGTGGTGCGCTGGAACCTGAACAGCCGCTACCGCTATGCGCAAGCCGAAGCGGCGTACAAGCCGTTCGACAAGCTCGTCGATGAAGACCCGTTCTCGCGCGAAACACTCGCCGACATGGCGGTGGCCGCGCTGGCCGCCGGGCGCAGGGTGACGATCCTGGTCAGCAACAAGGCCGAGGGATCGTCCCCGCTCTCATGCATAAAACTGGCCGAAGCCATCGCCGCGCGCCTGCCGGCAGACGCTGCGTAGCCCGGCCGCTCCTTACCCTTGCAAGCGGTGCGCGAACTGCTTGCGGAACTTCGCCACCTTGGGCGAGATGACAAACGCGCAGTAGCCCTGCGCCGGGTGATCACGGAAGTAGTTCTGGTGCTCGTCTTCCGCGCGCCAGAAGGTCACCTTGCCGTCGGCGGCATCCACCAGTTCCGTCACGATGGGCGCTTCGAAGATGTCGCTGGCGCCAATCTCGTCAATGGCCTTGCGCGCCGTCGCCAACTGCTCGGGCGATTGCGCAAAGATGGCCGAGCGGTACTGCGGCCCCACATCGTTGCCCTGCCGATCCGGCGTGGTCGGGTCGTGGATGGCAAAGAAGATGTCGAGAATCTCGCGATACGGAATCACGGCAGGATCGAACTGCACGGCCACCACTTCGGCATGGCCCGTGTTGCCGTTGCACACGGCACGGTAACTGGGATGATCGACGTGGCCGCCGGCATAGCCTGACACGACGCTGCGTACACCCTGCACCTGCTGGAACACGGCTTCTAGGCACCAGAAGCAGCCGCCGCCCAACACGGCGGTTTCAAGTTGACGGTCTTGTTGGTTTTCCAAGGTTTTTCTCCTGAGTCTGCTTCCAATTTTTGGGCAGAAAGACCCGCCACAAGGGTTGGCCTTTCGACTTACTGCATGCTCTTGAACAGGATGGCCCCCATCCTGGCGATGGCCGCATTGCTCTCACCAAGGGTCGCCTTCGTCTGGGTGATGTAGATCGAAACCAGCAGCGGCTTCTTGCCGCGCGGGTAGACGACGGCCACGATTGAGCGGGACCCATAGCCACCTGCCCCGGTCTTGTCGGCAATGTCCCAACCGGCCGGCAACGATTTCCTCAGCAGATCCGCAGCGACCTTGTCATTGACCATCCAAGTCTTCAGCTCAGATTTTGAGCTTCTGGATAGATGGTCGCTAAAGAAAATCTGATCCAGGCTGCGAACGGCCGCCACCGGCGTTGTGGTGTCCCGCGGGTCTCCTGGCGTGCCCTCATTCAGCTCGGGCTCCTTCCGATCCAGGCGTGTTTTCTGGTCGCCAATCGATCGCATGAACCCGTTGAAACCTTCCACGCCGCCGATCGTCTCCAGCACCTTGTTTGCTGCGGTGTTGTCGCTGTAGCTCACAGCGGCTTCGCACAGTTGTGCGTTGGAGGCCGTCTGTGGCGGCAGTAACGTTTCGGTAATCGGCGAGTAGGCCACCAAATCACGCTTGGAGAGGGTCGTTCGATCACTCAACGCGAGCTGTTTCTGATCGACCTTTTCAAGCAACGCTGCGCAGAGATAGGCCTTGTGCGTGCTGTTGATCGGAAAAGCCTCATCGCCGCGATAGCTCCAGGTCATGCCGGATTCTTTGTCGATGACGGCAACGCCAATTCTGGCATTGAGCGCCTCCTCTTCGCGCTGGGTTGCTTGCTGCAGCCACTTGCCGTTGAAGGCGTACGCATTGGCACCTGCCACCAGCATGCCCGCCATCAGGATGAAGACCTTATTTTTTCTTGAAATCATCAGTGCAATGTTCCGAAGGCGATTGAGATGCAGCGGTGAGTGCCGCACCTGTCATTCCTGAGTGAGATTGAAGCCCCGCACGCGGAAAAGCGGCAGCGCAATTGCATTTGCCAAGGCTGCCCGCAAATCGTTCCGCCCAAAAATATGACGTGTTGATATCGCGTCCGTTTTTCATCCGGCCGCCCACGGCAACGGAAGCGTTGGCGTACTGGCCCCGCCAAATCGCCCCTCTGCCATTGGTCGGCCGACGAGGCACATCCTGACATGTGCGCCTTGTGCCATGCAAAGCCCTACCCGCGGGCGGCCCTATCGGCCGTCCGTTACAATTGGGGCATTACTTTCGGTCGTTTGCATGGATCAACACGGAGCCATTCCCATGGACGCGCGCGACAGCGAATCTTCTGCGCGCAAGCCGTCGGCACATCAACGTCAACAGCGCAGCGCCGCCCCGCCTGATTTTGATGCTGCGCATTTCCGGCGCGCGCTATCCCAGTTTGCCACCGGCGTGACCGTGGTCACCACGCGCGCGGAAGGTGGTCATGGCAAGCCGGCGTTCGTCGGCGTGACGGCCAGTTCGTTCAACTCGGTGTCGCTGGACCCGCCCCTGGTGCTCTGGAGCCTCGGCACGCAGGCGAACTCATTCCCGCTGTTTCACGCCGGCTCGCACTACGTCATCAATATCCTGTCGGCCGACCAGCTGGAATTGTGCAAGCGCTTCGCCACGCTCAAGGGCGACCGCTTTGCCAACGTCGATTACACCCTCAGCCCGACCGGCCTGCCGATCCTCGCGCAATCCCTGGCGTGGTTCGAATGCCATAACCGCAGCCGCTACGACGAAGGCGACCACGTCATCTTCGTTGGCGAGGTCGAGCGCTGTGGCGTGGTCGATCCAGATGGCGCCCCGCTGGTATTCCATCGCGGCGCGTTTTCGTCGCTCACGGCGATCGGCGGCTAGCCACCCTTCGGGCGCTTGCCGGCGCCCACCCCACTCTCCAGCGGCCGCACACCGCGTGACTCCATCAGCAGCGCCAGCCCGCCTTCCCGGTCTTTGATCGTACGCAGGACGATGTTCGAGCGGATGTCCATCACGCCCGGCGTCTTGTACAGCCGCTCGATGATGAACTCCGAATAGTGCTGCAGCGTGGGCGCCTGCACGCGCAGGATGTAGTTGCAATCCCCGGTGATGATGTAGGCAGCCACGATCTCGGGCCAGCTCTGCACGGCGGCCATGAAGGTCTCGTGCCAGCCGGTCACGTCCTGCCGCATCGATACCTGCACGATGGCCTCCAGCTCCAGCCCCAGCGCCGCCCGGCCGAGTTGCGCCCGGTAACCGGTGATGGCGCCGCCCTCTTCCAGCATCCGCACGCGCCGCAGGCACGCCGACGGCGACAGCGCCACGCGCTCGGCCAAGTCCTGGTTGCTAATGCGGCCATCCTCCTGCAACACCTGGAGAATGCGCAGATCTGTGGTGTCGAGTTGCATCTGTCGTGGTTCTTTGCGTGATTTCGTTGGTCTATTGAATTTTATGCGAATTCCGTAGAACGGCACGCACGAATATGCAAACCCATTGCGCGCGGATTTCCCTATCATTTCGGCACGGATTCACCGAGTTTTCTGCCCTGGAGCCGCCTTGGAACGCACTTTGTGGGACATCAGCCCCGCCCTCTCGACCGCCACGCCCACCTGGCCCGGCGACACGCCGTTTTCGCAGGAAATTGCGTGGAAGCTCGAAGGTGACTGCCCAGTCAACGTCGGGCGCATCACACTATCGCCGCACACGGGCGCGCATGCTGATGCGCCGCTGCACTATCACGCGGACGGCGCTGCCATCGGGCAGGTGCCGCTGGACGCTTATCTCGGCCCATGCCGCGTCATTCACTGTGTAGGCGTGGCGCGCGTTGAGCCGGAACACGTGCGTGATGCGTTGACTGGCACGCCACCGCGCGTGCTGCTGCGCACGTATGCGCACATGCCGCAGACCACGTGGGACGACAACTTTGCCGCCGTCGCGCCCGAAACCATCGAGTTGCTGGCCAAGCACGGCGTCAAGCTGATCGGCGTCGACACCGCCTCGCTCGACCCGCAGACCTCCAAGACCATGGACGCGCACCACGCCGTCGGCAAACACGGCCTGGCCATTCTCGAAGGGCTGGTGCTCGACGAAGTGCCCGCCGGTGACTACGAACTGATCGCCCTACCGCTCAAGTTCGCCACGCTTGATGCGAGCCCGGTGCGCGCCGTGCTGCGCCGCCTCCCCTAATCCTCAAAACGAATTCAACGCCCCACGCTCACCATGACTTTGACCCGCAACTCCTGCCTCGAACGCGACGCGGCCGACCCGATCTCCCCACTGCGCGATGCCTTTGCGCTGCCCGACGGCGTGATCTACCTGGACGGTAATTCGCTGGGCGCCCGCCCGAAAGCCGCGCTGGCCCGCGCGCAGGAAGTCGTCGCCAGTGAATGGGGCGACGGTCTGATCCGCAGCTGGAATTCGGCTGGCTGGTTCGAACTGCCGCGCCGCCTGGGCAACAAGCTCGCCCCGCTGATCGGCGCACGTGAAGACGAAGTGGTCGTCACCGACACCACGTCGATCAACCTGTTCAAGGTGCTGGCCGCCGCAATCCGCGTGCAGCGGGAAGACGCGCCGAATCGCAAGATCATTGTCTCGGAAACGCACAACTTCCCGACCGACCTGTACATCGCAGAAGGCCTGGCCGATCTGCTGCGCGACGGCTACAAGCTGCGCCTGATCAATTCGCCGGACGAGCTGGAAGGCGCGCTGGGCGACGATGTAGCCATCACCATGCTCACGCACGTCAACTACAAGAGCGGGCACATGTACGACATGGCGGCCGTCTCTGCGCTGGCGCACAAGCATGGCGCGCTGGCGATCTGGGATCTGGCGCACTCGGCCGGCGCGGTGCCGGTGGACCTACACGCAGGCGGGGCGGATTACGCCATCGGCTGCACCTACAAATATCTGAACGGTGGCCCGGGTTCGCCGGCCTTTGTGTGGGTCGCACCGGCTCTGCGTGATCGCTTCTGGCAGCCACTGTCGGGCTGGTGGGGCCATGCGCGGCCGTTCGCGATGGAGTCGCGCTACGACGCGGATGCCGGCATCGGCCGCTTCCTGTGCGGCACGCAACCGATCACGTCGATGGCGATGGTCGAATGCGGGCTCGACATCTTCGCGCAGACCTCGATGGCCGCGCTGCGCACCAAATCGCTCGCGCTGACCGACCTCTTCATCACGCTGGTGGAAACGCGATGCGCGGGCTTCCCGCTCACGCTAGCTACGCCGCGTGACCACGCCATCCGTGGCAGCCACGTCAGCTACGAGCACCCGAACGGCTATGCCGTAGTGCAGGCGCTGATCGCACGCGGCGTGATCGGCGACTACCGCGAGCCACAGATCATGCGCTTCGGCTTTACGCCGCTGTACACGAGCTTTGCCGATGTGTGGGACGCCGTGGAAATCCTGCGCGACGTGCTGGAAACCGGCGCGTGGCAATCGGCCCAATTCAACGAACGTACGCTGGTGACCTGAGATGTCGAATCCGATTGAACCGATCAAGCCCGTGGCATCGGGCTGCCCCATGCACGCGGCACAGGGCAACGAAGGCGAAGGCTGGCACAACGCGCAGCTCGATTTCTCGAAGTCGATGAGTTATGGCGACTACCTCGCGCTCGACCAGATCCTGAACGCGCAGCACCCGCGTTCGCCGGATCACAACGAGATGCTGTTCATCGTGCAGCACCAGACCACCGAGCTGTGGATGAAGCTGATGCTGCATGAACTGCGTGCCGCGCGTGACTGCGTGCGCAACGACAACCTGCCGCCCGCGTTCAAGATGCTGGCGCGCGTGTCGCGCATCATGGATCAGCTTGTGCAGGCGTGGAACGTGCTCGCCACGATGACGCCGCCGGAGTACTCGGCCATGCGTCCGCACCTGGGGCAGTCGTCGGGCTTTCAGTCGTATCAGTATCGCGAGATCGAGTTCATTCTCGGCAACAAGAATGCGGCGATGCTCAAGCCGCATGCGCATCGGCCGGAGCATTACGAGCAGGTTAAGGCTGCGCTGGAGACGCCGTCGCTGTATGACGAGGCGGTGCGCTACATGGCACGCCATGGCTTTGCGTTTGATGCGGATTGCATTGAGCGTGATTGGTCACGGCCGGTCACGTACAACGCATCCGTCGAAGCTGCTTGGCTGGAGGTCTATCGTGACCCGACGCACCACTGGGAGCTGTACGAACTGGCCGAGAAATTCGTCGATCTGGAAGATGCGTTCCGGCAGTGGCGCTTCCGGCATGTGACTACGGTTGAGCGGGTGATTGGCTTCAAACGTGGTACCGGCGGTACCGAAGGCGTTGGCTATCTGCGCAAGATGCTGGATGTGGTGTTGTTTCCGGAGCTTTGGAAGCTGCGGACGGATCTTTGATTTTTGCTGTTGGTCGACCCCCTGTTTCATCCCCTGCCGGGGCTGACTCACTTTCTTTGTCTTGCCAAAGAAAGTAAGCAAAGAAAGGCGCGCCCGAGATGGCGACCCCCTCCTTGAATTTATGTCGCAAGGAGGGGAAGGGAAAAACTCGCTGCGCTCAGACAGTTTCCCTTCCTTTTCCTCCTTGCAACAGAAATTCAAGGCGCCATCAAGGGCTCAAACGGCCAAACCATCGAAGCGCGGGTGCTGTCGCTGAAGCGTTCTCTGGTAGAGAGCGCGAGGCTACATGGCGGGCTCGGCGACCTGGCCCAGCCGCGCTGCAAACTCTCGCAGCGCAGGCGCCAGCTCGTCGCGGATGCGCTCTGCATCAGCCGACGCGTACGGCGCGCTGCAGCTCACCACATACGGTTCGCGCTGGCTTGGCACGAAGAACGCCACCGCACACGCGTGGATGGCCGGATGCCAGTCGCGTAGCGATACGGCATAGCCGTCGCGCACGCCGGCCTTCACTGCATCGTCTGCTGCCGCACCTTCTGCCGCCCACTGCGCGGGCTGTTGCGTGCGCAGTGCCTCGTACAGGCGCTCACGCTTTGCTGGAGATAGCGACGCCAGATACGCCCGCCCCATCGAGCTCGACAGCAGCGACAGCCGCGAACCCACGCCCAACCCCGCCGAACCGCTCATCGACGGGCTGTCGTGGCGAATCGTTTCCAGATAAACCATGTCCAGACGGTCACGCTTGCCCAGCGAGATCGATACGCCAAAACGCTGCGCAAACGCGCTCATGTGCGGTCGCGCGAGCTGCACCACGTCGCTCGATGCCAGGTAGGCAAAACCGAGCGCCAGCACGCCTGCATCCAACCCGTATTTGCCGAGCGCATCGTCGTAGCGCAGATAGCCGAGAGAGACCAGCGTGCCCGCCAATCGGCTGACGGTCGCTTTGGGAAAACCGGTGCGGCGGACGAACTCCTGGTTGCCGAGCAGCGTGTCGCCGGGGCGGAATGCACGCAGCAGCTCCAGCCCACGGGCGAGCGCCGTGACGAAGTTCGGATCACCTTCGCGGTTGGTGTCGCTGGTATCGAATTCGGGATCGGGGAGACGTGTGATGCTCATGGCAAAAAAGGCCTGGAAATCGTCATCGGTTGCGCTATCATAGCTCTAAATTTCGAAACTGTGTTCCGCATGTCGGAACAACAATGACTCGGAGACTACTGCTGTGACTGCTCGCAATGCCTTCAACTGGGCCGATCCCCTGCTGCTCGACCAACAACTGACCGACGACGAGCGCATGGTGCGCGACGCTGCCGCGTCATACTGCCAGGACAAGCTGCTGCCGCGCGTGCTGGAGTCGTTCCGGCATGAGAAGACCGATGCGTCGATCTTCCGCGAGATGGGCGAATTGGGCCTGCTGGGCCCGACGATTCCCGAGCAGTACGGCGGCCCCGGTCTGAACTACGTCAGCTACGGCCTGATTGCGCGTGAGGTGGAGCGTGTGGACTCGGGCTACCGCTCGATGATGAGCGTGCAGTCGTCGCTGGTGATGGTGCCGATCTTCGAATTCGGCAGCGAGGCGCAGAAGCAGAAATACCTGCCCAAGCTGGCCACCGGTGAATGGATCGGCTGCTTCGGCCTGACCGAGCCCAACCACGGCTCCGACCCGGCGTCCATGATCACGCGCGCCAAGAAGGTCGACGGCGGCTACTCGCTGTCGGGCGCGAAGATGTGGATCACCAACTCGCCCATCGCCGATGTGTTTGTCGTGTGGGGCAAGCTGCCGAATGACAACGGCGAGGACGAAATCCGCGGCTTCATCCTGGAGAAGGGCTGGAAGGGCCTGAGCGCGCCCGCCATTCACGGCAAGGTCGGCCTGCGCACCTCCATCACCGGCGAGATCGTGCTGGACGAAGTGTTCGTGCCGGAAGAGAACCTGATGCCCGGCGTACGCGGCCTGAAGGGCCCGTTCACCTGCCTGAACTCGGCGCGCTATGGCATCGCGTGGGGCGCACTCGGTGCGGCGGAAGACTGCTGGCACCGCGCGCGCCAGTATGTGCTGGACCGCAAGCAGTTCGGCCGCCCGCTCGCCGCCAACCAGCTCGTGCAGAAGAAGCTGGCCGACATGCAGACCGAAATCACGCTCGGCCTGCAAGGCTGCCTGCGTCTGGGCCGCATGAAGGACGAAGGCACGGCCGCAGTGGAAATCACCTCGATCATGAAGCGCAACTCGTGCGGCAAGTCGCTCGACATTGCCCGTGTGGCGCGCGACATGCTGGGCGGCAACGGCATCTCCGATGAATTCGGTGTGATCCGCCACGTGGTGAATCTGGAAGTGGTGAATACGTACGAAGGCACGCACGACATCCATGCGCTGATCCTGGGTCGCGCACAAACGGGTATTCAAGCGTTCTTCTGATCGGGTTTACCTCCGATTGCGCTTTGCGTTTTTTGGCGGGTTGGTGCACACTCGTGCACGACTCGCCACACCCGCCGCCGCATTCTCTCGCCCGTCCTGGGCACTGTCGTTCTCTCCCCCCGTGGTCTCCCCAGCGTTATACAAATTTGCAAATGATCGGGATACGTCTCGCCGCATGAATCGGCCGTGGGCCCCCGTCTATGCTTCGCTCCAAGTGCCAGCGGATCGAATCACTGGCACCGCCCTCACACCGATAAAACGTGCGCGCGATCCATCCGTAGATTGCAGCGCCACGCGACAAAACCAATCGCGAGACAACGGTCTGGAGAATGCCAGCGCGCGTACGCAGGCACCCGAGCCGAACCAAAACCAGAACAGGGCGCCTCACGTTGACGGTTCAGAGAAACCGGACAGCGCGGAGCTCTGCCAGGAGACAACCCACCATGGCTGAACAGTCCATTCCGTCGACGACGGAACTTGGCGCCGCTGGCATCGCGGATGCGCCTACCCAAGATCATGTTGATCGCTATTTCCAGATTTCTGCACGCGGCAGCACCCAGAAGCGCGAGGTCGTGGCTGGCATCACCACCTTCATGGCAATGGTCTACGCCGTGTTTGTCGTGCCCGGCATGCTGGGCAAGGCAGGCTTCGATAGCAGCGCCGTCTTCGTTGCAGTGTGTCTGACCACGGCCTTCGGCTCACTGCTGATGGGCCTGTGGGCCAAGCTGCCGATCGCTATCGGCTGCGCGATTTCGCTCACTGCCTTCATGGCCTTCGGCTTGGTGCTGGGCCAGAAGCTCACGCCGGAAGTGGCGCTGGGCGCGGTCTTCCTCATGGGGGTTGTCTTCACCGCCATTTCGGCCACGGGCGTGCGCTCGTGGATCCTGCGCAACCTGCCCTCGGGCGTGGCGCACGGCACCGGTATCGGTATCGGCCTGTTCCTGCTGCTGATCGCGTCCAACGACGTGGGTCTGGTGGTCAAGAACGCCGGTGCCGGCCTGCCCGTTGCGCTGGGTCATGTCACCGCCTTCCCGGTGATGATGTCGGTGCTGGGCCTGGCAGCCATCTTCGGTATGGAGCGTCGTCGTGTACCGGGCGGCATCCTGATCGTGATCATCGCCATCTCGGCGCTGGGCCTGATCTTTGACCCGGCCGTGAAGTTCACGGGTGTGTTTGCCCTGCCGTCGCTCAGCTCGCCGGGCCATGCCTCGCTGATCGGCGCGATGGATATTCGCGGTGCGCTCTCCGCAACTGTGCTGCCCGCCGTGCTGGCACTGGTGATGACCGCGGTGTTCGATGCCACCGGCACGATCCGCGCCGTGGCCGGCCAAGCTGGCCTGCTCAACGACAAGGGCCAGATCATCAACGGTGGTCGCGCCCTGACGGCCGATTCGATCAGCTCGATCTTCTCAGCGTTCTTCGGTGGGGCGCCGGCTGCGGCCTACATCGAGTCGACGGTGGGCGTGGCTGCCGGCGGCAAGACGGGCCTGACGGCTGTCGTGGTCGGCGTGCTGTTCCTGGCGGTGATGTTCTTCTCGCCGCTGGCTGGCCTGGTGCCGTCATATGCAACGGCCCCTGCGCTGATGTACGTCGGTCTGCTGATGCTGTCGAGCGTGAGCAAGCTGCACATGGACGACATGGTCGACGCGCTGGCTGGCCTAGTTTGCGCCGTGTTCATCGTGCTGACCTGCAACATCGTCACCGGCATCATGCTCGGCTTCGCAACGCTGGTGATCGGCCGCCTGGTGGCCGGCGAATGGCGCAAGCTGAACGTCGGTACCGTGGGCATCGCTGTGGCGCTGGTCGCGTTCTACGCCGGCGGCTGGGCGATCTGATCGCGCGCTGAGCCGTCTCCATAAAAGACAAACCGGCCAGACCCGCAAGGGCTGGCCGGTTTTGTTTTGCGCTTAGAACCTGTTCAGGATCCGTAGCGAGCGGCCCGAGGTTGGTCCGAGAAGCGCAGCCGTACGTGGGTACGGCGAGCATCGCAGGGCCAAGATCGGGCCGCGCAGTAGGATCATGGACAGGTTCAAACGCAAAAAACGCCCGGCACGAAGGCCGGGCGGCAATCACACTACCAAGGAGCCGGTTACTTATTGGGCTGCGGCGTCAGGCGCAGATACGGACGCAACGCCTTGTAGCCCTTCGGGAATTTCTGCTTGATGACCTCTTCATCCTTGAGCGACGGCACGATGACAACGTCATCGCCGTCTTGCCAGTTACCCGGCGTGGCCACGCTGTGATACTCGGTCAGCTGCAGCGAATCGATGACGCGCAGCACCTCGTTGAAGTTGCGCCCCGTCGACGCCGGATACGTAATCGTCAGGCGAACCTTCTTGTTCGGATCGATCACGAACAGCGAACGCACGGTAAAGGTCTCGCTCGCATTCGGGTGAATCATGTCGTACAGCTGCGAAACCTTGCGATCCGGATCAGCAATGATCGGGAAGTTGACCGTGGTGTTCTGCGTCTCGTTGATGTCGTTGATCCAGCCCTTGTGCGACTCGACCGAATCCACCGACAAGGCGATCGCCTTGACATTGCGCTTGGCAAATTCTTCCTTGAGCTTGGCGGTCAGGCCCAGTTCCGTGGTGCACACCGGCGTGTAGTCGGCCGGGTGCGAAAACAGCACGCCCCAGCTGTTACCCAGCCATTCATGAAACTTGATGCGGCCTTCGCTCGAATCCTGCTCGAAATCGGGGGCGATATCGCCCAAACGTAAAGACATCGTGTCCTCCATGCACTGGTTGGGAACCACTATAGCCAGATTGCCATCCAACCAAAACGACTATAAATTCACAACAACATCACTTTTTGTCATTTGGCGCGGCAATTGCTGGCAGAACGGTGGAAGGCACGCGCACATTGCCGGACAATGACCGGGGCCTTGATCCATCGCAGCGTGCGCGACATGAGCGCTTGAAGTTTCGCAACGCCCACACATATGCTAGCGAATAAGCGCGTCGACAGATTGACGATTGAACCACCCCAATACCAAGGACCCGACCATGACGAACACCTCCCCCAACCTGGCCGAATCCGTCAATAAGGAGAAACTGATGACCGACGTGAAGACCGTTCTGTCCGACGCCGAAACCCTGCTCAAACAAGCTGCCTCCTCCAGCGGCGAAAAAGCCGCCGAGCTGCGTGAGCGCGGCATGGGCATGCTGCGCCAAGCCAAGGAAAAGGCGCAGGACCTGCAAGATGCTGTCGTCCACAAGAGCAAGGCGGCTGCACGCGCCACCGATGACTACGTTCACGATCATCCGTGGCAAGCCGTGGGCGTAGCAGCGGGCGTGGGCTTGCTGATCGGTCTGCTGCTCAACCGCAAGTAATCCGAAGTCCTCTTTCTGGCCGATGGCGCGCTCTTGAGTGGATCGCGCCATCGGCCAGTTGCATTCTGGCGGTCCCGCCATGGGCGTGGCGCGTGCTGTATTGGCAGTCACGTGCCTTGCCTCGTACCCTTCGGAACCTTCATGACCGACGACACCAGCCCGAAGCTGTTCGCCTCCCTGAAGAAACTGGCCGGCACGGTCGTCTCGATGCTGCAAACGCGGCTCGAACTGGCGAGCGTCGAACTGGCCGAAGAAAAAGACCGGCTGCTCGGTGCAGCCTTCCTCGGCATGCTGGCAGTGAGCCTGATTGCACTGTCCATCATGACGCTCACGGCGCTCATCGCCATCCTGTTCTGGGACACCTACCGCTGGCAGGCATTGGCCGTCATGGCCGTGCTCTACGCGCTGGGCGCGGCAGGCTGTCTGTGGAAGGTGCGCACGTCGCTGCGCAACGCGCCGCCGCTGTTCGAAGCCACGCTGGCCGAACTCGATAAAGACCGGGAGATCTTGCGCCGATGACCGATCCGACCCAACCGACGCCATCTCCAGTGCCCGAACACGATCCCGCGAGCAGCGCGCGACATCATGTGCGGCCATCCCGCCGTGGCGCCGAGGGCCGCCTGCCGCTGGCGGTACGCAAGGAACTACTGCTCACGCGCGCCGCGCTGGAGCGCTATGACTACGCGCAAGCTCGCAACGACGTGAGTCGTGCCACCAGCCGCACCTTCAGCCTGGGTGGCTTTGGCGCGCTGCTGCCGAGCCTGATCCGCCCATTGGCCCGCCCGAACAGCCTGATGCGCGCGCTGGGCATTGCACGTGAGTACCCGCTGGTCGGTACGGCACTCTCGCTGGCCTATGCCGGCCTGCGCCGTACCGTGGTCGGCCGCATGACACGCCGGCTCGGCAAAGTGGGGCTGGTGGCCGGGGCGGCATGGTGGGGCTACCGCAAGTGGCAGGAAGCGCAAGGCGAACAACCCGGCGATGCCTCTGCCGCTGCCACACCCGACGACGAAGCAAACGAGATCATCCCGGGCAGCACCTCCTGAAGACGCCCAACGAAAAGGCCGGATCACTCCGGCCGTTTTTATTTGCGACAGACCCGTGTCAGTGCAACGGGATCGGATGCCGTATGCGCTCCAGGCGACGGGCCATGCTTTGGCGCAAACCGGCCAGACCATGCGGATGCGCTACCGGCTCCGATACGGAACCCGCTTCTGTCGCCGCTGGCGCCGTCACCTCAGCGTCATGCGCAACGTGCCGCCGGCCATGCCACATCAGCGCGCCGCTGGCCGTCCAGCCGATCACGAACAGCGTATCGCCCACATGCGCGAGCGAGTCGGGCGAGGTGCCCGCATGAAAAATTTCGCCGAGCATGTCGGCAGGCAGTTGGGCACAGATCCACAGGAAAATCGCCGGGGCCGATGCAAAGACCCCAGGCTGCCACCACGGATGCGCCACCTGAATCTTGTCGGTCTCCATGGCGCCCTCCCATCGCTTCTTGTGATGATTCGATCCTATGCCCGGCGTGCGTAAATGGCGACCCTCCCGTCACTGAATGCCATGTCGGATTCGTCCGACATCCACCATGCGCCAGCGCCTGCAGCACCGTCCGTTCGGGTTAGGGGCCGCCCCGCATGGCACGCGAATCGCGCAGTGGCGCGGCAAGCGCAGATCGTGCGAGCCAGCGCTCCAGGGATTTCGATGGAGGATCGCCCCACCCGCTCATATGCATAATGCATAAAAGCACTGCATTGATGCCGTACCGTACGCAACACGCTCTGCCCACGCCATGCTGACCGCCACCGACCTCCACCGCCGCGACGCGCGCACCGGTGCCACGCTGTTGCACCCGACTTCGCTAGCCGTGCGGCCGGGCGAACGCATTGCGCTCACGGGTCCGTCGGGGGCCGGCAAGAGTGTGTTGCTGCGTGCGTTGGCCCTGCTGGACCCGGTCGATGATGGTCATGTGACATGGCGCGGTGAGACGATTGCCGCGCGGGCCGTCCCGGCCTATCGCTGTCAGGTCGCCTACGTGCGCCAGCGCCCCGCGCTGCTGCCTGGCACGGTGGAAGACAACCTCCGCCTGCCTTACCAATTGCACGCGCGTCTGGGCCGTACATCGTTTGACCGCGACGCCACCATCAGCATGCTGACTCGCGCCGAGCGCGACGCCAGCTTTCTCGACAAGACCGCCACCGACCTTTCCGGCGGCGAGGCGCAGATTGCCGCGCTCGTCCGCACCCTGCAAACCGACCCCGCCGTGCTGCTGCTCGACGAGCCGACCGCGGCCCTGGACCCCGCCTCCGCGCACGCCATTGAAACACTGCTGCAGCATTGGTTTGCCCAGGCACCCGACCGGCGCGCCTGGGTGTGGATCACGCACGATCCGGAACAGGCCGCGCGCATCGGCCAACAGCACTGGCGCATGGAAGCCGGCCGACTGCGTACCGGGGTGACACGATGAATGGCCAAGAACTGACGCTCTCCGCCTGGCAGGTCGGCGTCGCAGCGGCGCTCATCCTCGTGAACGGCGCGCTGTCGATCGGGTTGGGTCTCGGGCTGGAGCGACGCCTCGCGTGGGCTGCCGTGCGCACCGTCGTGCAATTGCTGGCGATCGGCTTCGTGCTCGAATGGGTGTTCGCCCATGCGTACTGGATGGTGGTGCTGGGCGTGGTTGCCGTCATGACGCTGATTGCGGGGCACGCCACTGGCAGCCGCGGCGCGCGCGCTTACGCAGGGCTGCGAATCGACGGGACGCTGTCCGTCTTCGGCAGCACGTGGCTGATCGGTGCGATCGGGTTGATCGTCGTGCTGCATGCCCGGCCGTGGTACGAACCGCAGTACGCGATTCCGATCATGGGGATGATTCTCGGCAACACGCTCACGGGCGTCGGCCTGGCGCTGGAACGCATGACCGGCGAGTTGATCGCGACACGTGACCAGGTGGAAACGGTGCTCGCACTGGGCGGCATGCGCTGGGAGGCGGCACGCAACGCCGCACGAACCGCCGTGCGCGCCGGCTTGACGCCGATCATCAACCAGATGTCTGTCGTGGGTGTGGTGAGCCTGCCCGGCATGATGACGGGCCAGGTACTGGCTGGGCAGTCGCCGCTGGAGGCCGTGCGCTACCAGATCGTCATCATGTTTTTGCTGGCGGCGTCCTCCGGGCTCGGCACGGTGGCGGCGGTGCTGCTTGCCTACCGGCGCCTGTTCAGCCGTGATCACCAGTTGCTGACCGCGCGCATCGTGCAGCGCGGTGGGGGCAAGTAGCCATGCCGATCGCCCTGTCCTGTGGTCTTGTGCTGCTCAACGAAGACGCCGAAGTCCTGCTCGCCCATGCCACGGAAACGCGCCACTGGGACATCCCCAAGGGGGCCCCTGAACCGGGCGAAAGCTACCGCGATACCGCATTACGGGAGACGCGTGAAGAAACCGGCCTCGACCTCGATGGGCACGCGCTGGTCGAACTCGGCCGCGTTCCGTTCCGGCGCGACAAGGAGCTGCATCTGTTCGCCACACGCCTGCGCCGCGCCGAGGTCGCGCTCGACGCACTGACCTGCACCTCGATGTTCAACAGCTATCACACAGGGCGCCTGATCCCCGAGATGGATGCGTACCGCTGGGCCAACGCAGACGCGGTCTCACAGCACGCCAGCCAGTCGCTCGCACGGCTCTTCGCACAGACGCTCACGCTCGCCACCATTGATGCGCGCCTGCGCGAAGCCGGGCTTTAAACGGGGACGTCGCCCTCAATGGTCGTGCGATGCAGCGTGCGGCGATAGGTGTCGGGGCAGCCTGGCGCGAAATGGATGGTCGACCGGTTGTCCCAGAACAGCATGTCGCCTGCGCGCCATTGGTGCGTGTAGACGTTGTCTGCGCGGACGCTGTGGGCGAAGAGCTGCTCCAGCACGCTGGCGCTTTCGTCTTCCGGAAGACCAAGGATGTGCGAGGTAAAGCCTTCGTTGACGAAGAGCGCGCGCTTGCCCGTCTCCGGGTGCGTGCGCACGACCGGATGATCGACCGGTGGCACGGCATCGATCTGCGCCTGCGACAGCGGCGGACGCCAGGTCGATAGCACCCGCAATCGCTCGTAGCGGTACACGTACGAATGCACCGCACGGCGGCCCTCGATCACGCGCTTGAGTTCTGTGGGCAGCGTCTCGAATGCGCGGACCATGCTGGCAAACAGCGTATCGCCGCCCTCCGCCGGCAGTTCACGCGTCAGCAGCAGCGAGCCCAGGCTCGGCAGCGGCTTGTACGAGAGATCCGAATGCCAGTCGCGCCCCGCATCTCCCAAGCCGATCGGCTTGCCGTTCTCCACCACGTTGGAAACCACCAGGATTTCCGGGTGCCCCGCCAGATGAAACTGATTGAGCACGTGCACCTGCAACGGGCCAAAGCGGCGGCTGAATTCGACTTGCGACTCCGGTGTGAGCTGTACGTCGCGAAAGACGAGCAAACCATCGTGCGCAAGCCACGCCTGGCGGATTGCGGCAATGTCGGCGTCGGACAGGTCAGCCGCGTCGGCAAGCCCCAGAATCTCGGCGCCGAGCGGCGCGTCAGGCAGACGACGAACGTGGAAACGGGCGGTGTGAACGGCAGGCGCCTCAGGGGCAGCCGGGGTGGCAAGGGCAACGTCAGACATGATGAAAGTAGACAGTTCACGGCAGCGAACGAATTCCACATTACACCGCCCGCGCGGGCCATGTGCCAACGAAGGAAAGCGCAGATCGATACGCGCTCAGCCGTAGACCGTGGCATCCGGCAGGATGCCTTCCAGCGCGTAGCGGCCGATGGCGCGCAGTTTGTAGTCGAGCGGATCGTGCAGCGTATGCGTGCGTGCGTTGCGCCAGAAGCGGTCCAGTGCGAGTGCGGCCTTGGTAGAGCGCGCGCCCGTCGCCTCAAACATTTCCTGGCTGATGAACAGCGCCGCACGATGTGCCGCCACCTTGGCTTCGGCCGTGACGAGCGAGACCTCGGCGCGCTCGTCAGCGGTGAGCGCAGCCCCCTTGCGCCACGCGCGGTCCAGCCGCTGGATGGCACGATCGGCCAGGGCTTCAGCAGCGAGCCATTGCACGCGCATCTCGCCAAAGCGCTGGATCTGATAGGGGTCGTCTGCCGCGCGCTCCACGCCGGAGGTGAGCCACGGCCGCGATGTATGCAACGTGACCTTGCGCGCCTCATCCAGCGCACCCGCAGCAATGCCGGTGTAGAGATTGACCAGCACGTTCTGCGCAACGCACGAGCGCAAGGTCTGATACGGCGTGAAGACGTTGTCGGGCCCGGCCAGCACTTCGTCTTCGCTCACCTGCACATGACGAAACTGCACGGTGGCGCTATCGGTCTGGCGCTGGCCGATGGGATGCCAGTCGTCGCGCACCGTGATGCCGTAGCGCGCCGTCGGCACCACGGCGACTACGGTCTTGCCACTCGCCTCATCATGGGCGGACACCACCATCATGTTCGAACCCAGCGTGCCCGAACAGAAACCCTTTTCCCCGTCGAGCACCCAGCCACTACCGGAGCGCTGCGCGCGCAGCCGATGATCGAGCGGGTTGACGGCATTGCCCCACCACCAGCCCAGTTCCGCAGTCGGGCGCAGAAAGCGTTCGCGTTGCGCGTCGGAGCCGTACAGATACACCGTGGTGGTCTGCAGGTACTGGAAGGCCAGCAGATGCCCGAGGGAGCTGTCGACCGCAGCGATGGCACGCACGGCGGCAAAGGCATCGGCCCAGCCTACACCTGCGCCGCCGTACTGGGTGGGGATGACCAACGGCAGTAAACCTGCGCGTGCAATTGCTGCCTTCTCATGCGCAGCATGACCGCCTTGCTGATCGCGTTGCGCAGCGGTGGAGGCCAGTTCGGCCAACAGGTGTGTGAGATCAGGGAGTTGATGCAGGTCGTCGAGCTTCATGCGGTGCCTCGTCCGGCAGGTTATCCGGTGCACGCACTATACGGACAGCCCCTGCCGCCCTGAAGGAAGCAATCCGCATACGCTTATCGGCCGCGCGACTATGCGCAACTACGCGCCCGCATAGTGTGCGCGCATCTGCTCCAGGCATGCGCGCGCATCGCCCACCACCAGGCGGCTGCTGCACGCGATCATCAGGTTGCGCGGCAAGCCGAAGTCTTCCACAGTCCAGCCGTCGGCATCACTGCCTTGGGTGTTCGGCACCTGCGCGAGGAGTGGCACGGCGGGCACGTTGTAGCACCACACGTCTTTGCCGCGCGCGATGGCGTAGCCGATTTCGAAGCACGTGCCAGAGTCAGGCTCATAGCCGCGGAAGTCCGCCACGTTGGCGATCACGGCGTCCGCCGAATCGATCAGTGCGATGTTTTGTCGGTAGATCTCGGCGGCGGTCGCTAGGCCGTTGGCTTGTGGGGCGATTGCGTTGTCGAGCGGATACAGGCCGGTGAAGCCGAACTCCGCGCACAGTTGCTTCAGCGCTTCGCCATGGGCAACCGGTTGCGGGCGGAAGACATCGGGACCAGCGAGGTAGAGGCGCAGAGGCATGGACGTAGGCCGGTGAATGACACGCGCAGGGACGACGCACAGGATAGCGCCGCACAAAAGACAAAGGGCCCGACATTGCTGTCGAGCCCTCTGAAATTTGGTGGGTCCTGCGGGATTCGAACCCGCGACCAATAGATTAAAAGTCTACTGCTCTACCGACTGAGCTAAAGACCCCAAAGACCGCGATTATAGGAAGATAACTGCGGTTCTGTCAACGCCCCTCAGACCAGGCGTTCCATCCGCCACATCTGATAGCGGAACGCCAGCACCGCGCCGATCACAATGCCCGCCAGCGCGATGAACGAACCGATCGCCAGCGTCGACACGCCCGACAGCCCCTGCCCGATCGTGCAACCCAGCGCCGTCACGCCGCCAGCGCCCATCAGGATGCCGCCGATGATGTGATTGCCGGTGTCTTCGGCATTGGCAAAGCCTTCCCAGCGGAACGTGCGCGTGGCCAGCGCCACCACGGCGGAGCCAGCAATCACGCCCAGCACACTCACGATGCCCACCGTCAGCACGCGCGACGTATCGCTGAAGAACATCAGCCACTCCAGCGTGTATGACACGGGGGCGACGAAGCTCAGCGCCTCCATGCGGCCGCTGTTGGTGGCAACGAACGCCTCCTGCAGCGTGTTCGGATCTTCCTGCACATAGCCGAGGTGACCCGACACGTACCACATGGCCACGATGATGAGCCCGACGCCAACGCCGCCGAGCAGATTGTCGACCGTACGGAAGTCACGCCCGAGCAGCGCCCACAGCGACAGTGCCCCACCAATCACCAGCGCGAGCGCCAGACGCAGCGTACGCACATCCACTGACAGTGCATGGCCCAGCACGCTCGGCAAGTCCTGCGAGGTCGGCAGTGTCATCGCGACGTTGTCGACGGTCGCCACACGCACCACGCCAAACACGCCCTTGAGCGTCATGTACGCCGACAACCCGAGGAACACGAACACCACCACCGACTTGAGATTGCCGCCGCCGATGCGCACCAGCGTCTTGCTGCCGCAACCCGAGCCCAGCACCATGCCGAAGCCGAACAGCAGCCCGCCCACCAGCGAGGACAGCCACAGCAGCTTGTTGGCCGTGTAGAGGGTCTTGCTCGTGTCGATCAGGCCCAGCCAGCTTAAGCACCCGGTACCGATCATGGCCACGCCAATGGCCAGCACCCACATGCGCACGCGACTCCAATCACCGATGTTGATGGCGTCGGACACCGCACCCATCGTGCAGAAGTGCGTGCGCTGCAGAAGCGCGCCAAACACAAAGGTGAGCGCAAAAGTCGCCCACAGCACCGTGTGGGACAGCGCGTTGAGATCGAGTTCGGGCATGGTGTCAGACGTAGCGCGTCGGGTCGGGTACGCCGGCAGCCTCAAAACCAGCCTTGCGGATACGGCACGAATCGCATACGCCGCAGGCACGGCCTTCGGCGTCCGCCTTGTAGCACGACACCGTCATGCCGTAGTCGACGCCCAATCGCACACCGGCCTGGATGATCTCCGCCTTGGTCATGGCGATGATGGGCGCGTTCACACGGATGCGTTCACCTTCCACGCCGGCCTTGGTGGCCAGATTGGCGAGCGTCTCATAGGCGGCAACGTATTCGGGGCGGCAATCCGGGTAGCCGGAGTAGTCGACCGCATTGGCGCCGAAAAACAGGTCACGCGCACCCACGGCCTCGGCCCAGCCAAGCGCCAGCGACAGCATGATGGTGTTGCGCGCCGGCACGTAGGTGATGGGGATACCTTCATGCGCACCCTCGGTCGGCACGTCGAGCGTGTCGTCAGTCAGCGCGGAGCCACCGAACTTGCGCAGATCCAGATCGACGATCTCGTGGCGCACGGCACCGAGTGCCGCCGCCACCTTCTTGGCGGCTTCCAGCTCGGACGAGTGGCGCTGCCCGTAGCGCATTGACAGCGCGTAGGTCTCAAAGCCATCGGCATTGGCCATGGCGAGCACGGTGGCGGAGTCCAGCCCGCCGGACAGCAGGACGATGGCGCGTTTTTTCATGAGCGAAGTCTTGTGGAGCACATCAGGGGAAGGCCCGCATTTTAGCGCGCTGCCACGCTGGCCGCGCCCCTTGCCGCACATACCGCGCATTGGCGCGCTGGCATGAAAAACGCCCGCCGGTGCAGCCACGGGCGGGCGTCGATCAACCACACGAGCAATTCACCGATCAGCGCATCGTCTTCAGACGGCTTTCCGCAGTCTTGGCCTGCTCGCTGCCCGGGTACTGAGCGACCACCGCTTCCAGCGTCTTGCGTGCGGCGGCCTTCTGACCCGATTCACCCTGGTTGGTTGCCACCTGCAGCAATGCGTCGGCCGCCTTCGGGTGCTGCGGGTTGGCGCGCGCCATGCTCTCCAGCACGTAGCTCGACCCCTTGTAGTCACGCTGCGCATACAGCGCGTTGCCCAGCCAGAACTGCGCCAGCGGCAGATACGGGCTCTGCGGATATTTCTTCACGAAGGCCGAGAACTGGTTGCCCGCCCCCTTGAAATCACCGCCCTGGAACCGCTTGAGCGCGGCGTCATACTCATCCTTCTCGCCGGGCTGGACCGTGCCTTCGCGGCCTTCCACCGTGGCCTGTTGCGGCTCGAATTTCTTCAGACGCGCGTCGAGGTCGGCGTAGTAATCCTTCTGCTGCTTGGTCAGCGTGTCGACAGAATTCTGCAGCACCTCATTCTGGCCACGCAGGCGCGCCACTTCGGACTTGAGCGTCTCGATCTGGTTCTGCGCGTCGATCAGGTTTTTGCTGTTCTGGTCGATACGCTGCGCGGCGCTCGACTGGAAGGTGTTGAATTTCTCGCGCATGTCGATGATGGCGCGACGCGCCTCATCGTCGTCAAACACCCCTGCTGCCGCCGGGCCGGCCATGGCCAGGGCGCCACCTGCGACAAGCGTCGCCATCAAGATGGCCCGACGCATGGCGTCATACGCGCGCTGTTTCATCATCGTAGTCATGGGTCTGTTGGTACCAAAAACGTGCGCACGTTGGCCCGAGCGGGGGCCAGATGCGCGAAGGATGCCGCCGCAAAAGGTCATTCCCTTTGCAAGGCACGCCGACAAAGCAGATGGCCCCCGCTCGAGCCAACCCGAAGAGCAAGGGGCAGATGAGCCGCATGGCGTCGTTGTGACCAGCTTGCTTGGAATAACCAAGCGGCGCTGTCCACGCCTAGCCCTGCGGCTCATCTGTCCCTTGCGTGCGTACGTTTTTGGTACCAACAGACCCATATGATTGCCAACGTAAGAACGCCGGCCGCAGCATCGCAGCCGGCGCGTCCAACCTCAAACCGTGCCGATCAGTAAACGATGTCGGCGCGGCGGTTCTGTGCCCACGACTCTTCGTCGTGACCGGTGGCCTGCGGCTTTTCCTTGCCCAGGCTCACGGCTTCCATCTGGCTGTCAGGCACGCCCATCGACGACAGTGCACGGCGCACGGCTTCAGCACGCTTCTGGCCCAGGGCCAGGTTGTACTCGCTGGTGCCGCGCTCGTCGGTGTTGCCCTGGATCAGGACCTTGCGCTGGTTGTGCGACTGCAGGTAGCGCGAGTGCTGGCCCAGCAGGCCTTGGTATTCCGACTTGACCGAGTAGCTGTCGAAATCGAAGTAGATGCTGCGCTTGGCCAGCGGGCTGTTCGGGTCGGTCAGCTCGTCACGGCCCACGTCCACCGGGGTGACCGTGCGGGTGTCAGCACCCGTGCCTGCACCGCCCGTGCCGTTCTTGGCGGTGTCATCCAGCTTCACGCCCGAGCTGCAAGCGCCCAGGGCCAGCAGCGTGGCAATGGCTGCGAGTTTGATCATGGTTTGGGACTTCGACATGTCCGATTTCTCCTAGAGGAACTGCTTCGTTACTGCATGAAAGGACCCCACGCCGGCTCACGAACTTCGCCGGCCTGGAGGGAAAGAATCTGACGCGTACGGCCATCGGTCGACACCGCTGCCAGCACCGTCTTGCCGCCCACACGCGTGGAATACAGGATGAACTTGCCGTTGGCGGCAAAGCTCGGGGATTCATCGTAGGAAGTATCCGTCAGCGCGTTCACATCGCCGTTGGTCAGGTCCTGCGTGTACAGGCGGAACCCACCACCTACGCGCGAGATATAGGCCAGCAGCTTGCCGTCCGGCGACACGCGGGGGCTTGTGTTGTAGCCACCCTTGAAGGTCACGCGCTGCGCGCCCCCCGCCTCTTCGCCATCGGCAGACATGCGATAGATCTGCGGTGCGCCGCCACGGTCGCTGGTGAAATAGATTGAGCGGCCATCCGGCGAGAACGACGGTTCGGTGTCGATCGCGCTGCTACGGGTCAGGCGGCGCAGGCCCGAGCCATCGGCGTTGACCACATAGACCTGCGTATTGCCGTCACGCGAGAGCGCCACCGCCACGCGGCGGCCATCCGGCGACCACGACGGCGCCGAGTTGTTGCCCTTCTGGTTCGAGATCACCGTGCGGCGACCGGCCACGAGGTCGTGCACGTACACCACCGGCTTCTTGAGCTCGAACGACACATACGCGACCTTGGTGCCATCCGGCGACCACGCCGGCGAGATGATCGGCTCGTTGCTCGTCAGCGCAACCTGCGGGTTGGCGCCATCCGAATCGGAAATTTGCAGCTGATAGCGACGGCCCACCTTCGACACATACGACAGACGCGTCGCAAACACGCCGCGCTCACCGATCAGCTTCTGATAGATGTAATCGGCAATTTCATGCGCAGCCAGACGCAATTGCCCAGGGCCGCGCGTGAGCGACAGACCGCCCAGGCTCTCACCCTTGGCGGTGTCGTACAGGCGGAAGCGGATTTCGTAGCGGTCGCCATTGCGGGTCACGGTGCCGCCCACGAAGGCAGCGGCACCGCGGGTTTTCCAGGCACCCAGGTCCGGGGCCGGATTGTCCGGCACCACGGCGCCGGCGACATCCACGTTGGAGAAGCGGCCGCTGCGCACCAAGTCAGCCCGGACAATCGCCGAGAGGTTCTGCGGGGCTTCTGCCTCGCCCTGGAAGTTGGCGATGGCAATCGGGTACTGGCTCGATCCGACCCCCGAAATCTCCACGTTGAGCTGGGCGTGGGCCACGCCGGCGCATGCTGCCGTCAGCAGCAGCGCCTGCGCAGCGCGTCGGAAGATCGGAATCCACATCTTCATCATGTTCATCGTCCGTATCAAATCTGTGAACCGGAAGCCAGCGCCGCCGAGGCGACGCCAGCACGTTATTCCTTGGGCCGGAAGGTCAGGTTGACGCTTGACGGTGCCTTGCCGTTGGTATCGCGCGGCAGCGGATCGGAGCGCTCCACCGCACGCATCACGGCTTCGTCATAGGCGCCGTTGCCGCTCGATTTGGTCAGCCGCTTGGACAGGATCGAGCCGTCCGGCGCCATCGTCACCGCCACCACTGCCGCCGGGTTGCCGCTGATGGCGCCCGGGTCGAACACGATGTTCGGCTTGACCTTGGCGCGCACGCGCTCGGCATACCCGGCCGATGCCGTACCGCCCGTACCCTGTGCGTTGCCAACGCCACCACCCGAGCCCTCTGCCTTGCCGGCACCACCCGCCAGGGCCTGCATGCGCGCCAGATTGGCGTTGCGCTGGGCATTGGCCTTCGATTCGGCCGCCTTGCGTCCTGCGTCTGCCTTGGCCTTCGCATCTGCCGCAGCCTTCGCCTTCAACTCTTTCTGCTTCGCTTCGGCGTCTGCCTTGGCCTTGGCTTCCGCCTGGGCTTGCAGTTGCGCATTTTTGCGGGCCTGCGCCTCAGCAGCGGCGGCCTTTTCCTTGGCCTGCTGTTCGGCCTGGGCCTTGCGTTGAAGTTCCGCCTGGCGGGCCTGCTGTTCTTTCTGCACTTTCAGCTGCGCCTGGCGCTGGGCTTCAGCGCGGTCCTCGGCGGCCCGGCGGGCGAGTTCAGCCTCGCGCGCGGCAGTTGCTGCGGCCGCGGCTTCCCGCTCGCGCTTGTGCTTCTGCTCCAGCGCGATGTCGGCTTCCTCTTCCACCTTGGTCGGCGGCGCCTTGATAACGGGTTCCGGTTTGACCTCGGGCGGAGGAGGCGCCGTCTGCACGGCCTGCTGAACCGCTGCCTCATCCCACAACTCGGCTTCTTCGCCGCGCGGCGTGCTGCTCTGCCACTGCACGCCAAAGTACAGGAAAGTGATCAGCAGCAGATGCGTGAGGACTGCCAGCCCGAACGCACGCAGCGTTCCGCGCTCGCGGACAGGCTCGTAACGATGCAACGCGGGGCTCACTGACCTTGTCGCCATGACGCTCACTCAGGTTGCCTCGCCCGGAAACATCTTCGCGTTCATTGCGACTTCACCATCAGGCCGACGCGCTTGACGCCGTCGCCCTTCAATACGCTCATCACCGTCAGCACGCGGTCGTACTGCACGGCCTTGTCGGCGGCAATGACGACCGGCTGATCGGGGTTCTCATCGGTACGCTGTTTGACGAAGGCACGCAGCTCATTGTTGTTGGCGAGCTTCTGTTCGGTGGCACCCGAGCCCGTCTTGATGCGAGCAAGGATTGTGCCGTCGCCCTTGATGGTCACGACGATGGGCGGCTGGGTCTGTTGCGGCGTGGCGTTGGCCACCGTCGGCAGGTTGACCACACCGGGGTTCACCACGGGCGCCGCCACCATGAAGATGACCAGCAGCACCAACATCACGTCGATGTACGGAACGACGTTGATGTCGGCCTTGGCCCGTCGGGCGCGGCGCGTTCGCTGGATGGTAGCCATGACGATGCTCCTTAGCGCTTAACGCGTCTGGCGCTGGAGGATGTTCGAAAACTCTTCCATGAAGCTCTCGAACCGGTTGGCCAGGCGGTCCAGCTCGGTGGCATAGCGGTTGTAGGCAATCACCGCGGGAATGGCCGCGAACAGGCCGATGGCCGTGGCCACCAGCGCTTCGGCAATACCAGGCGCCACCGCAGACAGCGTGGCCTGCTGCACGTTGGACAAGCCGCGGAAGGCGTTCATGATCCCCCACACCGTGCCGAACAGGCCAATGTACGGGCTGACCGAGCCGACCGACGCCAGGAACGGCAGGTGCGATTCAAGCGAATCCATCTCGCGCTGGTAGGCGGCGCGCATGGCGCGGCGGGCGGCGTCGAGGATGGCGCTTGGGTCACCACCGCCGCGCTGCTGCTCGCGCGTTTTGAGGTATTCGCGCATGCCGGCCTCGAAAATGCGCTCCAGCGCGCCCGTCTTGTGGCGGTTGTTGGCTGCGCTCTGGTACAGCGCCTGCAAATCACCGCCGGCCCAGAAATCGCGTTCGAACGTTTCGGTCTGGCTGCGCGCGGCGCGCAGTGCAAAGGCTTTGCGGAAGATGTACGTCCAGGAGAACAGCGACATCACCAGCAGCAGGCCCATGACAAACTGGACCAAGAGACTGGCGTGCAGCACCAGCGATACGATCGACAGATCTTGTGTGACCTCGACGGGATTCATGCGGCAGCTTTGATGGTTGCGAGTACGGGAGCGGGGATCGGGGTCGGACGGAATGTGAGCCGGTCGACACATCCAACACGAATCGTGCCTGAGGCGAGTAGAACGTCACCGCGCCAGCCTTCCTGGGCAAATTGGACCGACGCCGGGCCGACCCGTTCCATACGCGAACGGATCTGCACCAGGTCATCCAGGCGGGCAGGTGCGCGGTAGTCCACAGCGGTGCTGCGCACCACAAAAATGGCCCCGGTCGTGTCGGCCAGCGCCTGCTGGTCGACCCCGAGCGCGCGGAGCCACTCGGTGCGGGCGCGCTCAAAGAATTTCAGATAGTTGGCGTAGAACACTACACCGCCTGCGTCGGTATCTTCCCAATACACGCGCAGGTTCCAGTCAAAAGAAGACATCCGGCAATTTTACCAAGGCTCATGTGACAGCCAGCCATCCACTGGCCGGCCGAGGGCTTGCGCGGTGTGGCAAACCCTGCATGACACGATTCAAGCCATGTCTCGCGTCAAGCTCGTGGCCGAGAATGACTGGCAAACGGGCATGAGCTCGATTGCGTTGACATTGAAGTGCGGCGGCAGCGCTGCCATCCAGTAGACGGCTTCGGCGATGTCGTCGGCGGTGAGCGCCTCCGTGCCTTCGTAGACCTTGTCCACGCGGGCATCGTCGCCCTTGAAACGGACGTTGGAGAACTCAGTGCCCGAGCACAGGCCCGGCTCGATGTTCGATACGCGCACGCGGGTGCCGGTCAGGTCAGCGCGCAGGTTCAGCGAGAACTGGCGCACGAACGCCTTGGTCGCGCCATACACGTTGCCGCCCGGGTACGGGTACGTCCCGGCAATCGAGCCGATGTTGATGACATGGCCACGATTGCGCTCGACCATGGCCGGAAGCAACGCGCGCGTCATATGGACCAGGCCGGAGCAGTTGGTGCCGATCATGCGGTCCCAGTCGGTCAGATCCGCACGTTGAGCGGGTTCCAGGCCGAGCGCCAAGCCGGCGTTGTTGACCAGCACGTCGACCTCGCGCCAGCCTTCCGGCAGCGAGCCCGGCAGCGCGGCAACAGCAGCGGCATCCAGCACATCCAGCACGACCGGCAGGAGTGCATCACCCAGCTCGGCCTTGAGCGCATCCAGGCGATCTTGGCGGCGGCCGGCAGCGATCACGCGATGGCCTTCCCGCACGAAGCGTCGCGCAATGGCTGCACCGAAGCCGGCCGTCGCGCCGGTCACGAATACGATCATGGAATGCCTCCAAGCCTGAAAAAAATGCGAAAAACAGAGTTTACCTGAAGCGTTGCCGCCTGTTGCGTCGCAATGTGCTTAGGCAAGCGCCCCGCGCCTTGCGGCAGTCAAGGGCCTGTCGTACACTCGCGGGCAACCATTCCACCTTGCGCGACTGGCGAATCCCGGGGCTGCAGCAACACACCGCAGACCTCGGCAGTGGGCACCGACCACGAGGAAGCGCAAGGTTTCTGGCGTCATGCACAACGACGCCTGCCGCTCGCCTGGGCAGCGAATGGGAAGCAAAGGGTGACTTGGGCACCCGCTGCAATCGGCCAACACCGGGAGCAGCGTCCAAGCCGCGCGCATGTTTCCCGAAGCCCGCCCGCCTCGCCCGATCTCCGTTTTTTCCGTTTCGTTTCAGACCAGACACTCGCCATGTTCGAACGCAGCCGCTATACGATCGACCAGATCGATCCCGAAATCTTCGCCGCCATCCAGAAGGAAAATCAGCGTCAGGAAGACCATATCGAGCTGATTGCCTCCGAAAACTACACCTCGCCGGCCGTGATGGCCGCGCAAGGCTCGCAACTGACCAACAAGTACGCCGAGGGCTACCCGGGCAAGCGTTACTACGGTGGTTGCGAATACGTGGACGTGGTGGAACAGCTCGCCATCGACCGCGTGAAGCAGCTGTTTGGCGCCGAAGCCGCCAACGTGCAACCGAACTCCGGCTCCCAGGCCAACCAGGGCGTGTTCTTCGCCGTGCTCAAGCCGGGCGACACGATCATGGGCATGAGCCTGGCCGAAGGTGGTCACCTGACGCACGGCATGGCGCTCAACATGAGCGGCAAGTGGTTCAACGTGGTCAGCTACGGCCTGAACGCCCAGGAAGACATCGATTACGACGCGCTCGAAGCCCTGGCGCAAGAGAAGAAGCCGAAGCTGATCATCGCTGGCGCATCGGCATTCGCGCTGCGCATCGATTTCGAACGCATCGGCAAGATCGCCAAGTCGATCGGCGCGTACTTCATGGTGGACATGGCCCACTACGCCGGCCTGATCGCCGCGGGTGTGTATCCGAACCCAGTGCCGCACGCTGACTTCGTCACCACGACCACGCACAAGAGCCTGCGCGGCCCGCGCGGCGGCGTGATCCTGATGAAGGCCGAGCACGAGAAGGCCATCAACTCGGCGATCTTCCCGGGTATCCAGGGCGGCCCGCTGATGCACGTGATCGCCGGCAAGGCCGTGGCATTCAAGGAAGCCCTGTCGCCGGAGTTCAAGGCCTACCAACAGCAAGTGGTGAAGAACGCCGCCGTGATGGCCGAAACGCTGATGGCCCGTGGCCTGCGCATCGTCTCGGGCCGCACCGAGAGCCACGTGATGCTGGTCGACCTGCGCGCCAAGAACATCACCGGCAAGGAAGCCGAGAAGGTGCTGGGCGACGCGCATATCACCGTCAACAAGAACGCGATTCCGAATGACCCGGAAAAGCCGTTCGTGACCTCGGGTGTGCGCCTGGGCTCGCCGGCCATGACCACGCGCGGCTTCAAGGAAGCGGAGGCCGTGAAGGTCGCGCACCTGATCGCCGACGTGCTGGACAACCCGCACGACGAAGCGAACATCGCTGCTGTGCGCGCCAAGGTGGCTGAGTTGACCAAGCAGTTCCCGGTCTACGCTTAAGCGGTTGGCAATAGCCGTGGCACACATGCCAGCGGCCACGTAGTACCCTGCCGCGATGCGCCCCAAGCGGGCCATCGCGGCGTTGTTCTTTTAGCGCAGTGCGTTCTTTTGGGTTTCGTTGGAGACCGGCATGAAATGCCCTTTTTGCGGCCACGCGGCCACCCAGGTGATTGAGACTCGCATGTCGGAGGAAGGCGACACCGTGCGCCGTCGCCGCAAGTGCGAAGCCTGCGACCGCCGCTTCACGACCTACGAACGCATCGAACTGTTCTTCCCGGCCGTCGTCAAGAAGAACGGCAGCCGCGTCGATTACGACCGCAACAAGGTCAAGGATTCCATGCGATTGGCGCTGCGCAAGCGCCCTGTCTCCGCAGAGGCCATCGACGAGGCCATCGCCCGCATCGAAGAAAAACTCCTCAGCCACGGCGAGAAGGAAATCGGCAGCGACCGCGTGGGTGAGCTGGTCATGCGCGAACTGAAGCGGCTGGACAAGATCGGGTATATCCGGTTTGCGTCGGTGTACCGGAGTTTTGAGGATCTGGCGGAGTTTCGTGATGTGCTGGATGAGGTTTCGGCGACTAGTGTGCGGAAATAGCACGCACGCGAATGGTTTGTATCGCGGCACGATCCCCCGGCGACTACCAACAGCTCGACGCCGTAAGCGTGCCCCCGGACACCATTTTATTCCCCGCCTGATCGTAGCTGAAGGTACCGCACGCATCCGTTGCCTGACCGGCCTGCGGAACGGCTTGAACCGTATAGACCGTCTGCGTAGGCGCGACGGAGAAACTCAGAGCGTAGTAGCCGTTGTCTGACTGGGTATTGGCGTAGACACCGCTAGCACCCAATGTCGCGCCCGCATAGGTGTTGCCCAATGAGCGGTATTGCTCCATTTTCTGAGCCACCGCGAGCAATGCCGTTTTGGCATCCGCACGCCTGGACTTTTGGATGTAGCCATTGAGCGACGGATAGGCCACGACGGCGAGGATGCCCACAATAGCGACCGTGATCATCAGCTCAATCAATGTGAAGCCGCGGGGCAAACGCCGAGAGCTAGAGAGTCCTGTGTTCATTGGAGGTAGATAACTGAAATCGTCCGTTCAGAGGCGTCCTTCGGATCCAGCAGGAAACGAATCTCCTGCCCCTGACGCAACGACGAGAGGCGGCCCTCATCCCCAGCAGGGCCAAATACGCGCACCGCACGACCGACCTGAAGGCGGTTACCGTGCACGTCGATCTCACCTTTATCCAGATTGAGCGCGGTGACCACGCCACGTAGCATGCGAGGTGCGTCACTCGCATGGGGCTGCGCCCGACTCGACGCCGGGCTGAGCGTCACGCCACCAGGCTCGCCACCTCCCACCGCCAGCGCACCATATGCCGCATTGCCTGCCAGCACAAAGGTGGCAATCACACATAGCTTCTTCATACCTGCCCCCTCAGTTCAATTGCCGCCATGCAACACGGCCACGGGAACCCTTACCTGCGGTTTCACCAATCACTTGAATGGCACCCGCCGAAGTATTGACGTATTTGTTTTCAAATGGCGAGGCGCCCGGTGCTTGAATGGGTTGCAAAAAGCCCGGAGCTGCGGGAATTGAGCCGACTTGTCGACCACTCGTATTGGCGGGCGAACCGCCATATTGGAGTAGATCCGAGTTATTGATGACTCCATCACCATTGGTATCGAAGGTCGGACTATCCAAACGGTTGCCCGTAAAGACATCCAGCTCCATCACCCAGCCGGTACCACCGGCGCTGCATTGGGCGGTGGACGGAATAACAGTGTTAAAAATCACACGACCCGAACGAATGGTCGCATCTGTCACGGCACGCTCTCCGGTAGTCGGCAAGTTGATGTACCAACCGAGCTTCGAGCTGTTGTAGGACCCAAGCGAAATTGCATTGTCGCCGGACCGAAGCGCGTCCAAGGTTGGCGCTCCTACCGCGTGTGTCGTGATGCGATACGTGTTCCCATCGGAACCCGTTGTTGTGCCCAACACCGATTGCTGCTGAAGATTAGACAGGCCGCTGATCGTGGCGCCCTTGTCGATGATGCCGTAGAAGGTCTGTCCAGCCGTCGACGCTGTATCGGTCGTTGTGAAGTACTGCCCCGTGCCGAAGACCAGAAGGTAGTTACCTTGCAAATTTCGAGTCACGTCAGGGCGTACCGTGATCGGCTGCCCCCCCGTACTGAACAACGGCTGCGGACTGCCGGAGGTTCCAAATGCAACCCCCCAATTGCTGACCGAGCTGCTCGACAGGTCGAACTTCCACATGTTGCCCGCCAGATCGCCGGCATAAACAACGTCGGCAATGCCATCCCCGTTAGTATCAACGGCGACAGGTCCTGACAGGCCATTTGGCGCAGCGGTAGTGCCAGCGTTCGTATCAATCTTTGCAGTGACCGCTCCGGTTTCTGCATCCAACACAAACAGCACTGCGTGGCCGGTCGTGCTCGCCGCACCATCAGACTGCGTGCTGTTGTAACCATTGGCCACAATAACGGACCACCTTCCGTTGTTTGTTTTGACGATCAACGGTTGGCCAAAGCTATAGCCCATGTCTGCGTCATTCGCGTCGGTGAATTCCCAGCGCGCGACCTGGCTCGCAGTCGACTCGGTGAACTTCGACGGATCGGTGACGTCGAGTGCGAAAATGCCCTGCCCTCCACCGGCCAGCGCACCTGACAGCAACGTATGCCACCCGCTCTTATAGAAGGTGTCCCCCACCGTGACGGAGCCGTCCGCGAAGTACTGGTGCGTGTAGGTCGGAGCAGTCAGCATGCTGAGGTTGCTGTAGATGACCGCCGGAACATAGGCCATTGCCTCTTTCCCCGTAGACGCATTGATCCCGTGCAGCATGCCGTCATTGGCTCCGACGTAAATCATCGGTGTCCGATTGCGCCAGGTCGATACGAATGCCGAGTAAGGGGCGCTCTCCATGTTGTCTGGATAGTTGAACGCAGGCGCGCCGACGTAGTTGGGCGATGAGTGAATGATATCGCCCAGCTTACTCGTCGGACGATTGCGAAACGAAGGTGTGCAGGACCCACACGTATTGGCTTCGTTGGCATTGTTGCCACGCAGATAGGTCACACGCTGCGAGCCGTAGCCGTCGTTGGTGGTCTGGCTAGCGTTGTAGTTCAGCTTGGTCGATTGCGCCACATCCATCTCGGTCGCCTTCGGCGAACCCGGCGATGCAGGCCATCGGAACGGAATACCGCGAGCGCCAAGAGCCGCAGACGGCTTGTACGTCAGGATCTGGCGCCCAGTATCCCAGTTCTGTGAATTGATCTGCTGGCCGGCATCCCAGAGTTGGCTGCCGATCGAACCGTCCGAGTTAATGGCATATGCAAGCAACTGCCCCGACCAGTCCGCGCTGCTGAACTTGGCCTGATACAAAGCAGTGCCTGTCCCCCAGGAACCTGCGTTCAGGGAAACGGCCGAAGCCGCTGCCACCTTGGTGGTAATGTCCGCCGCGATGCTCTGGAACTGCTGTTGCAGCGTTGCGGGATCCGTGCTCAGGTAAGCATTGCCCGTCCCCCCGAGCTTCGCCATTTGGTTGAGCACAGCTACCGAAGCCGGGTTGGACACCGTGCTACCCATCCCCACCACGTAGGTCTGAATATCAAAGGGACTCGTATAACCCTTAACGCTCGTACTGCGTAACGCCGTGATTTGACTGAACACATCGTTCGCGGCGTTGGAGAACGTCCACTGTCCAGTGCTCGAGTTATAGGTGCTTTGCTGATCGGAAAGCGCCCACATCGAACCATCGGTCTTGCCGGTGGGGTTGCCATCGGTCGCTAACAGCACAAAGTTCTTCTGGCAACTTTGAGTCACAGGCGTCGAATAGCCAGTCTGCGAGCCCGCGAAGTAACTCCTCGCCGTTTGCAGACTGCCAGAGAGAGGCGTAGCCACCGCCCCGTTCTTGATTTCGAGCTTGCTGTGGCCGCTTGCTGCTGAATTTGAGTTTGTCTCCGGCGCCAGATAGTCGATCAGATTCTGGTAGTGCGAGGTCGAATCCGCCTGCACAGCTTCCATCATTTTTCCAGACCCGCTTATGTTGGCGTAGTAGCCCCACGCGCGCGATAGCCAGATCATTCGTGAGTAAGGAGGATTGCCCGGCAGAAACCCGGCGTCGGTCGGGGTAAAGCCAACTTGCTGGCAACCCGAGAAGTCACCGGAATTCCAGGTCGACACGTTGGCGTGGTTCTGGCACCCGTTGTAATTGGTATTGGGATTGCTGGTCGTCCCCCCCGATAAGCCAATAGCCCACGGATACGGCCACGTACCGTTGTAGTACAAGACATCGTTGATGGCAGGATCATCGCCACTGAGCGCGTAAGTCAAATACGAATACGAGGCACCCGATTGCGGATTCGGCACGCAGCGCAGACCACCGTTCGATGCGGAAATGCCGTTGACACAGTCATTTGTGAACACCATGGTGCTGGCGCTCCCAAAGAAGTAGGCATACGTGTTGTATAGGCTGGGCCCCGGTGCATCGAACGTCGCTAGGCCCCAGTTGAATTGGGTGCGATAGTTCGAGATGGTCGACGTAATCACCGAGCGCGCAATGTTGCCACGTGTGGTCGGATCATTGCCCGCGATCAACTTGCCCGCCATCGTCCCGTCCATGGACTGCGAGTTGTCATAGACCACCAAAATATTGGGCGTGGCTGTGTTACTCGACAGAAACAGGGGATATTGCGCGATGGTTAGCAGCGCCGCGTTAGTCGTCAGCGGCAGCAGCGAGCTGATCAACAGCGCGAGCGCCTTGACTAAGAAAGATTGTGTCTTCATGGCCTCAGCGCTTCACGTAAATGGATTCGAGAACAACGTGGGTTTCGGGGCGTGCGCCGGTCGAGTAGACCGTGATCCGGTACGCCGTCCCTCCTGCCGGCGGCTTCACACCAATCCCAATACTCTCGCCTGCCGGCACTGACAGTCCGGAGAGCTTTTCAATGACGTACAGCGGCTGGGAAGCAACGTTGGGCAACGCAACTGCTCCCGTATAAGCACCGTAGGTACGCGTGTTCGCGCTGTTGGTCCAATCAATCAGCGTAGAGACCGACGCCGACTTTGGCGTCGACCAAGATGATGGCGGCGTGCACAAGCCACTCGTGCATGCCTGTACAAACGCCGTTGTCGCCGTGATGTTCTGGGCAACGTCCAATTCAGCATCGCGAAGGGCCGTTTCCGCTGCTTGAAACGCCAGCTTGGTGTCCTTGCTGTTGCCGAACATCATTTCCTGCATCACAGAGCCATTGACGAGCGCCAACCCCAGAAGCGTAAGGAGCACCAAGAACACCAACGCAACAGGCAAGGCAACGCCTCTTTGTGCACTACGTCGCCAAATCAAGTTAACTAGCATCACATCACCCGGTTACGCAGCGTAATGACGCTCGTGAAGACAGAGCGTATGCGTCTGTCGGCAGATGTCGCCGAGGCACCATTAAAGTTGTAGGTCTGCGCAATAGGCGATACGCCATTCTGAACCGACGCCATCAAGAGTTGCACTCGCACGCTGACGACGTTGTTCCAGTTACCAACGTTGTCGGCGGTGACGTAGCGGTTCGCGGCCTGGTCGCTGTCAGTGTCTTCCCCATAGAGAAGCACCAGGTTGTCGACACCCTCGACCATCTCCTGAGGCTGGCCAGCGCCCGTGTAGTCGGGCACGCTGTAAGACCATAGAGACTTCACCGCGCGATTTCTGGCGCTCTGGGCAACGTAGTAAGTTTTGGTCACGACACGGTAGGCCGAGGCATCCGTGTTGAACACATGCGTGAGATCAGCGCTGGCATTGCCTGGCGTCGGCACGGTGGCAGCGGCGTGGGAAAGTGTCCCCGCAGTCGGCGTGGTGGTGACTTGCGTCGCCTGAAACACCGCTTGCGCCTCGCAGTCGGAAACCAGCACGTAGTCACCCTGGGCAAACGGCGCACTGGCATCCACCGTCACAGCCCCCGTCGTCCCCGCCATCTGCGCGGTCAGCGCGGCCCCATTGTCATAGGGGCGCTTGATGGCAATGACGTCCGTCCCGGCAATCGGTGGCTGCGCTAGGCTACTAATACTCGAGTCCAGTGCGGGCGACCATGTCGTCCCGCTGCCGTGGTAGCCAAAGAGTGTCTGGTCGAATCGATTGTTGAAAGAACCAGAAGAGTTCAGCGTATTGACCGGCGAATTCGCCACACCGTTACAACCACGGAAGCCGGTCATGCGGATGTCCTGCTCAATCGTTTCAACCGCAAAGCGAGCACTTTCCTCCAAGCGACCCACCGTATCGACCACGCGCGATGTTTGACGACCAGATAGATAAATTGAAACGGCAACGCCAACGAGCAGCATGCCCAGAGTCAATCCGACCATGAGTTCAACTAGCGAGATACCGGTTTGTCGACGGTTCATCATGGCTTGAAACGTTGGGAGAGCATCTGTTGCTGACCATTTTCCGTCCACCAGACCATGACGGCGTAAACACTCCCACCACCGTCACAACCAGGTGCGGCAGGCGTTGCGGTCGAAGATATCGTGCTGGTCAGGCAAACCACACCTGCGCCCTGTGGAAGCTGGGTGGCAAGTTCGTTCGACCACTCGTAGTAGTCGTTCTGGGCAATCTGTGCCGCTGAGCAACCCGTCGACGCCGACACGCAACCGGGGTTGCTGGCAGTACCCGACAGGTTACTGTAGGCACCCGCGGAATAGCCCGAAAGGTTGGCGCGTATTCTGTCGCTGATCTCGTACGCCAAGTAGACGGCTTTGCTTCGTTGCGTGGAGATGTTGGAACTCGACATCCCAACCAACTGCAGACGTGAGAACCCAATCAGGCCGACGGAAATAACCAGAAGCGCAATCAGCGCCTCCAGCAACGCATAACCTCGCGAAGTCGATTTCAATAGGCTGGCATTCATGGGCATGTTGCACTGGCGGAATCGACCAGCCCGTTCGGTTGAATCGTAATCTGATATCCCGACGTGCCACTGGTGGCGGAACACACTTTCAACTGACGCAGCAAGGCCGGCGACAGATAGCCATGGGAATCAAACTTGATGACGCCACTATTTGGCACACTCAGCGTCAATCCGGATGACAGGGCTTCGTGGGCGCGTAAGACCTCTCCGCTATCAACGACGCCATTCGCGTTTGAGTCAACCCAAACGGACCAGCCCGCGCCCCATTCGTTGCCGACTACGCCAGGCGTGGTCGACGAAACCACGCTCACCGGCATGCCACGTTTGGCAGCCTCGCTTCGTGCCAAGGCGAGCGAGGACATCAACTCGGTCTGGACGGCAAAAAGCCGGTTGGTGCTCAGCATCGGTGCGAACGACGGAATCGCAACTGCCAACAAAATGGCGAGAATGGTCACTACCGCCAAAAGCTCGATCAGCGTGAAGCCTCGAGTTGCCGGAAAAGCCTTGGCACAATTACCCAATGGGCCGCACGCCCCATACGGGACAGCGCAACGCGCGCGCCGTACCTCCGGACTCGATCTGTCCTGTGTGATTTTGCGAAACCAAAGGGCAGGGAGAGAATCGCGAACCAATGCGCGCATCTCAGCCCTCAGCCGGAATGCCGTTGCCTGACCGTATGCCAGCATCGCCCAATAGGCGAAGTCCCGTTGTGCATGTTTACCCCCGACATTTTGTTATGCGGCAGTCACGGCGACATCGTTATCGCGCGCTGCTGATTTCTGAACTTCCCAAGTGCTTTTGTTGCACCGCACTCAACCCCCGTTGAACGCGACGATCTGCCAGCAAAAATGCGTAGGCAGACGCACCCCCCGAAATAGTGGGGAATTAGTCAAAAAGTGTCAACATCCCCCTCCCTCAACAACAAGGCTCAGCAAGGTTAGTTTTGACAAAAAACCAACGATCAATGGTGAAACTCTGTCAGAGGGCCGTTCTATGCTTGACGGCCAGAAAGGGTATTGACCAGATATGACACTTATACGGCCAAATTCACACTAACTTGAGGCGGTTTTGCTAAGCACCGGCCGCCTCATGACCTCCCGCCCCCATCGCCCGTACCAACGCGGCGCCATCCTGATCGAGTCCCTCATCGCCCTGGCCGTCCTCTCGCTCGGTGCGGCCGCCATGTTCCGTGCGTTTGACTTTATGGAGGCGGCCAATCATGAGGCAACTCGCCTAGACCAGGATGCGCGGGTGCGACTGGACACCACAGAAAAGAACCACTGACATGCGGCATGCGCTCATCCGACCCGCCCGCGGCGTCTCACTGGTCGAGTTACTGGTCGGCATGGTCATCGCCTTGATGGTGCTGGGAATCGCGCTGCAAATGATGCTGATCGCACGAGCACGCTACCAACGTCTGGCCGATGAAGCACTCATCGAAGACCGTGCCATGCAGGCGCTCGAACTGATTGGCCACGCCGTGCGCCAAGCGGGGTGGGTCACGGATACGCCAGTGGCTTCTCCGGTGCGTCGCTGGCCGGATGCGGACCAGGACGTGCCGCCATCACTTGAGGGCCGCGACAATTGCGGCCGCCTCGACACACCGCCGCAGTTCCTGCCGCAATTCGACTGTGGGGGCGGCAACGTGAGGCGCAGCGATGCCCTTTTGGTCCGCTTCGCCGGCCGCGGTTCCAACGGCGACGGCGCCACACTGGACTGCCGCGGCCTCGGTGTGCCTGAGCGCGCCGACAGCAAAGACCCTCGCGGGGGCTACATCCTGTTGTTTTCCGGGGCGAACACCACGGACAGGGAACTGGAGCTCAGGTGCAGATCCCTCAGCCGCACCGATCCCAACAGTGCGGATAACAGCCAAGGTTTGGTCCGTGGTGTCGAAACGCTGCAACTGCTCTATACACTTGCCCCCACCTCGACATCTGCGGCCGAAACCGTACCTGCACGCGAGATCGGCAAGCAAGACTGGCGTCGCGTACAGCAAGTCCACGTTGCAATCGTGGTACGTGGTGACCGATACAGGACCCTGCCCCCCATCTCGGACAAGGTCATGCTGTTCTCACGCACAGAACTTGGCCCGCTACCAAAGGCTAGAACAGAAGATCTGGAGTACCAACCTCAAGATCCGCGCCGCAATCACGCCGTCTTCACCGCCACCTTTGCCGTTCGCAACCCGTTGATCTGCGAGGCAGACGCATGTTGATCACGCAAGCCCAAGCGCGTGGCTTCTCCATCATCGTGGTGACTGGCGCGCTGGCCATGATCGGCTTGGTGACGATGGCCGCGTGGCCGCTGGTGCAGGACCACAGCCGACGCGCGGCGCTGTCTGCGGATCGCGCTCTCGCGCTGAGCGAAGCCGAACGTGCGTTGGACGCAGCTGAGTGTGAGATTGCGACCGCCACTGGCACACCACCGCGCAGAGGCTGCGCTGGCGTGCGGGATGCGGCCCGCGCGGCTGCACTGAACCCCATAACGTTGGCGGGCTTCCGTCCGGGCCAATGCGGAGACGCATTGTGCTCGCCACTGACGGGGCAAACCGCTCAAGGGCTTTCCGATCTGTTGACTACGGCAGACAAGGCCAGAGCAGTTCCCGCAGCCCTGGCTGAGACTTGGCGGGAGCCCGCTCAACCAGCACGCTACGTCATCGAGCCGATCCCTGACGCACTACCCGGCGAATGGGCGCAGGCCGGCACAGCGCGGGCTCCGTCGCTCTTTCGTATCACGGCCGTAGGTTTTGGCCTGACCGAAAAAGTCACCGTGATGCTGCAGTCCGTCTACCGGCCACAAGCGGACAAACCATGAAGGCACGACACCTCTGCGCAACGCTCGTGGTCGCGCTAGCCAGTTTGACCGCAGCAAACGGCAGCGACTCGCCCGCCGGAAACTTGCCCTCGCACATCGTCGCCGTACGCGGCGATGACGCTTGGAGCGGCCGGTTGCGCGCCCTCCAATTTCTGCCGACGCTTGGCACGCTCGACGCACCAACACCGCAGGACCTATGGGAAGCCGCGAGTGCACTCGACGAGAGACCACCCATCGAGCGTCAGTTGTGGACGTTCCATCGCGACGACACAGGCAGCCGTACCCCGGTGGGGCTGCATTGGCTCAATCTTTCGCCCACACAACAAGCGCAACTCGATGGCGACGACAAACTCGGAGCAATGCGCATCGACTACTTGCGGGGCCTGCGCATGCCCGAGCGCGATGGTTCTGGCTTCAGGTCGCGCAAGTCCATCTTGGGCGCCATGCTCGGTGCACACGTAAAGTTACTGGGGCCGCCGGGCTTCGTGCTGGATGCGAGCCATACCAGCTTCCGTCAGAACCATGCGCAACGGCCGTGGATGGCCTATATCGGTGCCAACGATGGCATGCTGCACGGCTTCGATGCGCTCACGGGTATCGAGCGCTTCGCGATCATGCCCGACGCCGCCCTTCCGACTGCGGCGCGCAATGCTTCACCCGCACAGCCGGTACCTCGCCCTCTCTGTGCCCGCCCCTTTGCCGCCGATGCATTGATTGGCATGCAATGGCATTCGATCCTCTCATGCGCCAACGGCACCATGGGCTCCGGCTTGTTTCTGGTCGACGTGACCAATCCGGAGTCAGCTACGCCTCCGCCGATGCTCGCCTACGACGCCAACGACGACGCCGCTGTCGGCCAGGTGGAAGGCCCGATCCCCATTGTGTCGCTCGCTAATGGTGGCCGCGGAAACCCGCGCTGGTTCGCGATCAGCGGCAACGGAACAGGGCGCGCCGACGTGGGAAATCGTCTGCTGTTGCTGGCGCTGGATCAGCCGCGCACTTCGCCATGGCAATCGAATACAGCACATGCAATCACGGTGCCCTCCGGCGCAGACCGCCGCGGTGGCCTGGGGGCACCTGCTGTGGCGCTGGGGCCGCAGGGCACCGCCACGTTGGCCTATGCGCCAGACACCCGTGGGCAGATCTGGCGCTTCGACTTACGCGATGCACCGCCCTGGCCGAATGCATTGGGCACGAACCATGCACAGCGCCGCACGCCCTTCTTCAAGGCGAAGTCACGTACGGGGGGAACGCAACGCATCGTCAGCCCCATCTTGCTGGCAGCCACGGCCGGTGGTCAGATGCTCGTCTTCGTCGCTGTCGACGAGGCCAGCAGCAATACGACCCTGTATGGCGTCGCAGACACCGGCGCACGCGGCCTGTCGCGTGACAACCTGGCTGGCCTTAGTGTCACGGACGACGGCGATGGCTCGATCATCCGCTTGGAAGGCAGCACCATCGCCAACGGATGGCGCATCGACCTGCCCATGGGCCAACTGCCCGATGAACTCACCACGGCCGGCACAAATAGCCTGCTGCTCACGACACGCGACGCCGACCGCCGCCAACACGCCTACTTGCTCGATGCTCACACTGGCTTACCGACCAACAAAGCGCATCGCACTGGGCACGTACTGATTGGCACACCAATCATTACCACGCAGACAGCGGCCCCTGCCCCGACACCCAGCGGTTCCGTCACGCAAGCGACGCACACCGGCCTGTGGCAGCTCGCTGGCGAACGCATTCGTCAATTGGAATCGCGCATCTATACGCGCCAGCTCGGTCGATTGAGCTGGCGCGAAATGACTGAAGAAGGTGCGCGCTGATGCATCGGCCACGCGGGTTCACCCTGGTGGAACTGATGGCCGTGCTCGTCATCACGAGCGTACTGGCCTTTGTCGCCACCTCAAGCTGGCCCGCGTACATGCAGCGCACACGTCGCGCTGCTGCAGGCGCCGCGTTGGTCGCAACCCTATCGCAGTTGGAGCTCCGGCACGCGCGCACGGGAACTTACGAGGGCGAAGATCCCAAGACCGAGGCGGATGGATACTTCATCACTGTAGGACCATGCCAAAGCTTGAACGGAGAGCTGCCGCGCAACGAGTGCATAGAACTGAACGCATATCCGACGCCATCACGAACAGACAAGGTCTGTCCGTACCTCATGCTGCGCAGCACAGGCGAACGAAGTCCCAGCAATCCGGCGTGTTGGCCATGACCAGCCCCAACCGGCAGGTCCGGCAAGCAGGCGTGACGCTAGTCGAATTGGTTATCGTGCTTACCATTATCGCCACGCTGGCCGTCATGGCGATTCCGCCCGTCCTCGATCGCTGGGAACGCGAAACCATCATGCTCTTCTCAGAGCGCTTGGTCAGCGCCATTAACTTGGCGCAAGTGACAGCACAACATCGGCATACCTGGACGTACTTCAGCCCACAAGCTCCCATGCGAAACCCGAACGCTCAGTGGGCGGTCACCTTGTCGCGACCCCACACAACCACCGCAACGCAACAGGTGCCGTTGCTGTCCATTTCCGTACCGGCATTTCCCGCAGTACAAGTGAGCTCCAATTTGCCCGAGGACACGCTGTCCTACGCACCTGTGGGATACTCACGCAAAAGCGACGGCACACTGCTCGATGGCACGATTACCATCACCTGCGGTCGACATACACGCCGAATCCGGATCAGCGCTGTTGGCCGCGCTCGAATATGCGACCCCGAGGTGGACCGTAACAACTGCCCCGCCTTCGGCAGCGATCCTTAACTCCATCTGCGTCTCATAACACCATGTTCTCCGACTTCGACCACGCCATGATGCAGCGCGCCCTGGCGCTGGCCGAGAAGGGACTCTTCACCACCACGCCCAACCCACGCGTCGGCTGTGTGCTCGTGCATGGCGACACCGTCATCGGCGAAGGCTATACGCAGCCCGCCGGCCAGGACCACGCCGAAATCCAAGCCATCAAGGATGCCCAATCGCGCGGCCAGGACGTGCGCGGTGCGACGGCTTATGTGACGCTGGAGCCGTGCAGCCACTTTGGCCGCACGCCTCCCTGCGCAGACCGTCTGGTCGAGGCCGGCATCACACGCGTGGTGGCGGCCATGGAAGACCCGAACCCTGCCGTTTCCGGACGCGGCCTGCAGAAGCTGCGCGATGCCGGCGTCGACGTACGCTGCGGCCTGCTGGAACGCGAGGCGCGCGAACTCAATATCGGCTTTGTCTCGCGCATGACGCGCGGCACGCCCTGGGTACGCGTGAAGGTGGGCGCATCGCTGGACGGCCGCACCGCGCTGGACAATGGCATCAGCCAATGGATTACCGAAACCGAAGCGCGTAACGACGGCCATCGCTGGCGTGCGCGCGCCTGCGCCATCCTCACCGGCATCGGCACGGTGCGTGAAGACAACCCGCGCCTGACCGTGCGCGCCGTGACCACGCCACGCCAGCCACGTCGCATATTGGTCGACTCAGCGCTGGATGTACCACTCGACGCACACATCCTCACCGCGGACGGCCACCACGAGCCGACGCTGATCTTTGCCGCGCAGCCCGAAGCCGGCCGCATGCGCGCCCTGGCTGAGCGCGGCGCAGAAGTCGTCCTCCTGCCCAATGCAGCGGGCAAGGTAGACCTGCCCGCCATGCTGCGCGAGCTTGGCCGCCGCGAAATCAACGAACTGCACGTCGAGGCTGGCTTCAAGCTCAACGGCTCCTTGCTGCGCGAAGGGCTGGTTGACGAGATCCTCGTCTATCTGGCACCCAAGGTGCTCGGCTCGGGCCAGGGCATGTTCAATATGGGGCCGCTGCAAACGTTGGAAGGCGCGGCCGAATTCTTCTTTCATGATATCTCGCGCATCGGGGGCGATCTCCGCATCCTGGCGCGCCGCAACCCGACAGACTGATCGCTATGTTTACTGGAATCGTCGCCGCAGTTGGCCGCATTGAAACCGTGACGCCGCTTGGCACCAACGCAGATGCGGGCGTACGCCTGTCCATCGACTCGGGCGGCCTGCCACTGGCCGACGTTGCTCTGGGCGATTCGATCGCCATCCAGGGCGCATGCATGACGGTCGTCGCCAAGACCGACACCCAGTTCGACGTGGATGTCTCGCGCGAATCGCTGTCGAAAACCGTCGGCCTGGAGCACCCGGGCGAGGTGAATCTGGAGAAGGCGCTGCGCCTGGCCGACCACATCGGTGGGCACCTCGTTTCGGGCCATGTGGACGGTCTGGGTACCGTCACGCATTTCGCACCGGTCAACGAATCGCACGAGCTGCGCGTGCGTGCCGCGCCAGCGCTGGGCAAATATCTGGCCTACAAGGGCTCTGTGGTAGTCAATGGCGTATCGCTCACCGTCAACAGCGTGCGCGACGACGCCGACGGCTGCGAGTTCTCGATCAACCTGATCCCGCACACAGTGGCCGTGACCACGCTCAAGCACTTGAAGGCTGGTAGCCAGGTCAACCTGGAAATCGACCTGATCGCCCGCTATGTCGAGCGCATGCTGAGCCACACCACACTCGCCCAGCCCACGACCGTTTAAACCCCGAGAGCCGAGGATCGCCTCGGCCACCTTGGCGTACAATAGCGGGCTTCCCATTTACGCAGTCGCAGGGCCACCAAACGGGGGTGACCAGCGGCGCGCTTCCCTTGCTACGCCATGTCGATCGCCACAGTCGAAGAAATCATTGCCGAAATCCGCGCCGGCCGAATGGTCATCCTGGTCGACGAGGAAGACCGTGAGAACGAAGGCGACCTGATCCTGGCGGCCGATTTCGTCACACCGGAAGCCATCAACTTCATGGTCACGCATGCGCGCGGCCTGGTGTGCCTGACGCTCACCGAAGAGCACTGCGACCAACTCGATCTACCGATGATGGCGAGCCGCAACGGTACGCAGTTCGGCACGAACTTCACCGTGTCGATCGAAGCGGCCGAAGGGGTGACCACCGGCATTTCCGCCGCCGATCGCGCACGCACCATCCAGGTGGCCGCCGCCAAGAACGCCAAGCCGGCAGACCTGGTGAACCCGGGCCACATCTTCCCGCTGCGTGCCCGCAAGGGCGGCGTGCTGATGCGCGCCGGTCACACCGAAGCCGGTTGCGACCTGACCGCAATGGCTGGCCTGACACCGGCCGGCGTGATCTGCGAGATTCTGAAAGACGACGGCACCATGGCCCGCTTGCCGGACCTGGTGGAGTTTGCCAAGAAGCACGGCCTGAAGATCGGCACGATTGCCGACCTGATCCAATACCGCAGCCGCACCGAGAGCATCGTCGAGCGCGTGGGTGAACGTGCCATGGAAACCCAGTTCGGTACCTTCCGCGCCGTCGCATTCCGTGACCGCGCCGCCGGCCATGCCCACTTGGCGCTGGTCAAGGGTGACCCGACACCGGGTACCGAGACGCTGGTGCGCGTGCACGAGCCGCTGTCGGTGCTGGATCTGCTCGAATGCCAGCGCACCACGCACTCGTGGAGCGTACCGGCTGCCCTGCGCGCCGTGCAGGCCGCCCCGACCGGCGTGGTCGTGCTGCTCAATTGCGGCGATTCGCCGGACCGCCTGTTCACCCAGTTCACCGCGTTGGATGCCCCGCATGAGCGCCCGCGCAGCAAACCCGATCCGCGCATCTACGGTATTGGCGCGCAGATCCTCAAGGATGTGGGTGTCGGCAAGATGCGTGTGCTGGCTTCGCCACTCAAGCTGCCGAGCATGACCGGCTACGATCTGGAAGTGACGGCCTATCAATCGATGGCCGACATACCGGATGCAACGACGGCGGCCACGCACTGATGCTTTCCTGCGGCAGCTCCGGCTGCCGCGCTGGTTTTCTCCTTTTCGCTTTCTTCTCAATTTCTGACGTTGCCTGACGGGCAACCCCAACCGGAACACACCATGGAACACGGCTTCTACCCGACCAATCTCGACGGCGAAGGTCTGCGCATCGGCATCGTTCAGGCACGCTTTAACGAACCCGTGTGCGAAGCGCTGCGCGAAGCCTGCGTCGCTGAACTTGAACAGCTCGGCGTGGCCGGCGAAGACGTGCTGCTGGTAACCGTGCCGGGCGCGCTGGAAGCCCCGCTGGCACTGCAGAAGATGGCCGAATCGGGCCAGTTCGACGCACTGATCGCACTGGGCGCCGTGATCCGCGGCGAGACGTACCACTTCGAGCTGGTGTCCAACGAATCCGCCGCCGGCATCACGCGCGTTGGCCTGGACTTCAACATCGCCATCGCCAACGGCATCCTGACCACCGACACCGACGCCCAGGCCCACGCCCGTACCCGCGAAAAGGGCCGCGACTGCGCCCGTGCCGCCGTTGAAATGGCCAACCTGACCAGCGACCTCGACGGTCTGCAGGATCACGGCCAAGACGAAGAGAACGAATAAGCGCGGCTGTTCGCGCAAAGGCTTTTCCCATGACGCAAGACAATTCCCAGGCCAAGACCAAGGCCCCCGCCAAGAGCGCGCGCCGCCGTGCGCGCGAGTTGGCGCTGCAGGGTCTGTACCAATGGCTGCTCAACCGCAACGACCCGGGCGTGGTCGAAGCGCACCTGCAGGACGCACAAGGCTTCAACAAGGCCGACCGTGCACATTTCGATGCCCTGCTGCACGGCGCAATCCGCGAAGAAACCACGCTGACGGAAAGCTTCACGCCCTTCCTCGACCGCCCGGTTGCCGAGCTGTCGCCGGTGGAGCGCGCGGCACTGCTGGTCGGCGCGTACGAACTCGTGCACTGCCTCGACATCCCGTACAAGGTTGTGATCAACGAGGCGGTGGAACTGACCAAGACCTTCGGCGGTGTGGAAGGCTACAAGTACGTCAACGGCGTGCTGGACAAGCTGGCCGCTCAGGTGCGTGCTGTTGAGGTTGCTGCCCGCCGGTAAATCTGGCGTTTGCTGTTCGCTGTACCCCTTTAGCTTCTTCGCTTCAAGATGGACGCCCACCGCCTGCAGACAGCCGCCCGGCTGGCCAATATCCGCGCTTTTCACGTGATGGAGCTGGCCAAGCAGGCCCGCGAGCTGGAACTGGCGGGGCGCAGCATCATCCACATGGGCATCGGCGAGCCCGATTTCACTGCCGCCGAGCCCGTCGTGCAGGCCGCCACCGATGCCATGCGGCGCGGCGTGACCCAGTACACCGGCGCGCTGGGCATTCGCCCGCTGCGCGAGGCCATCGCCCGCTACTACCAGACCACCTACGGCCTCGACATTGCGCCCGAGCGCATCATCGTCACGGCCGGTGCGTCTGCGGCGCTGCTGCTGGCGTGTGCGGTGCTGGTGGAAATTGGCGGCGAGGTGCTGATGCCCGACCCAAGCTATCCGTGCAACCGGCATTTCGTTGCCGCCTTCAATGGCGTGGCGAAGCTGATTCCATCGGGGCCGGAACAGCGCTTTCAATTGACCACTGAGCAGGTTGAAGCCAATTGGGGGGGGCGCACGCAGGGTGTGCTGCTGGCCTCCCCGTCCAACCCGACTGGTACGTCGATCCTGCCAGACGAGCTGCAACGCATCGTACAGACGGTGCGTGCACGCGGCGGTTTCTCGATCGTCGACGAAATCTACCAGGGCCTGTCGTACGACCAGGCGCCGGTCTCTGCACTGTCGTTCGGCGACGATGTCGTCACGATCAATAGCTTTTCGAAGTATTTCAACATGACCGGCTGGCGCCTCGGCTGGCTGGTGGCGCCTGCCGAACTGGTACCCGAGTTCGAGAAGGTCGCGCAGAACCTGTTCATCTGTGCGTCGGCCGTGGCACAGCACGCGGCGCTGGCGTGCTTCGAACCCGAAGCGCTGGCCATCTACGACAGCCGCAAGGCCGAATTCCGCCGCCGCCGCGATTTCATCGTGCCGGCACTGGAGTCGCTGGGCTTCAAGGTGCCGGTCAAGCCGGATGGCGCGTTCTATGTCTACGCGGACTGCCGTGGCGTGAACCATCCGCATGCGGCGGATGCCGATGCCCTCACCCAATCGATGCTGCAAGAAGCGGGCGTCGTACTCGTTCCGGGGCTGGATTTCGGGCCATACACGGCGCGCCACTACATCCGCCTATCCTACGCCACGGCGATGGATCATCTTGAGGAAGCCGTCACGCGACTTGGCAAGCTGTTCGGGCGCTAAGCCACCGGCTCCGGACACCCAAGCAAAAAGGCCGCCCCGAAGGACGGCCTTTTTTTCACCCTCTTATATATAGAGGGCGGAGCGTCTGCCGATCAGGCTTGGCCCTGCAACTTGTTGTCCAGACGCGCTTCTTCCTGCTGTCCGGCAACCGGTTGCTTGTCGGCAGGCTTCACAGCCTGCGCCTTCGCATCGGCCTGCGCCACAGGCGTCGCTGCCGCGACCGGCTTGGCCGACTCACGCTCGGACGCCATGGTCACCGGCGACTTGTGGCCCGTCGCCACCATGCGCAGACGCGAACGCTCTGCCAGCACCTTGCTACCGTAGCCGCCATCACCTTGCGTCACCGCGCCAACGTACAGCTTCAAGCCGCCTTCGATCGAACCACCGCGGGCGATGCAATCCTTCAGCACCAGCGCACCGACCTTGATGTTGGCGTACGGGTTGAGCGCAGCGTTGACACCACCCATCACCTCATACTTATCCTGGTGGACCTTGGTCATCACCTGCATCAGGCCCTGCGCACCCATGCCGCTTTCGGCAAACGGGTTGAAGCTGGACTCAATGGCCATCACGCCCAGGATCAGCAGCGGGTCGATACCGACTTCCTTGCCTGTTTGATAGGCCGCCTTCACCAGTTGACCGGTAGCGGTGGCCGCCACGCGATACTTGCGGGCGATGTACTCAGCCACGGCGGCCTGCTCACGCGGCGTACCGGCAGTCGCCGACTCACGCGCGTCGCGAGCGACCTGCGTGTTCGGAATCTGCGCAGCCAGCTCAGCCACGGAAGGCACCTTGGACAGCGAATCCCAGCCCGCGGCCGCCACCGTGCCACCCGTTTGGGTAGGCGCAGCAGACGCCACTGCTTGGGCGGCGCCCATGCCGGCCGACGGTGCGGTCGGTGCAAATGCGACCGGCTCAACACCAGCCGAGACGGCGGGCGGCGTAGCCGAAGCCACGTTGGTGTCCGCACCCGGTGTGAAATGCAGCACGCGTTGAGCGACCATGGCACGCCACTCGCCATTGAGCGAGAGCGCGACCGCAGCCACAACCGCCAGCACGCCGATGCTGTTCAGCACGACATGCCCGCTGCGGAACACCAGCAGGACGCCAGGATGCAACTCATTGCGGGACGCGGCGGCGCCCCCTGCGTTCAATTCCATGCGCAGCTTACGAGGCAGCGCAATTTGGCCAGCACGCGCGAGGCGGCGGCCGACCGGGGTGACGAGCCGGCGTTGCAGCGCCGAACCGATCCCGGAAGAATGAAGGGTTTTCCAACCGTTCATACTTACCTCCGTCCGCTGCGCTGATTCGGTAGGCGCCTTTCTTTTGCATGGCGCCGTGCGTTTCGAATCGCAACGGTTTTTAGTAAGGATGCCGCGCTGTTGCAGTCAGCCGGCATCTGTTGGGGGCACTCCCCGTGTGCCCAGACAAAAGCGAGGCGCGTCCTTGGGGAGGTCACGTCTCGCAGCGATGCTGAAGTGCTCTGGTGTCGCCCCTCATACGAATGAGAGCAGGGCGAAGGCAATAGCCGAAAACATGTTGCAACGCAACAATTACCAGATCGGAATGGATTGTAGGAAGCGCGTTATGCCAAGTCAATCATAAAGAATACGTTTTTCATATCAAAAAGTTATGATGAAGCCCCCATTGTTGGGACTAGCTGACCCGCGGTTCGTTCTGTCATCAGGGTGCCGCGAAGTTTTGGCCGTACAATCCCGGCCACCCCGCCTACACCAAAAAAATCGTGCTGAGCCGGCCGTCTGACCGCCCCGCGATGTGCGCAATAGGTGCCCTACCCCTTACCTTTAGTTACAAAAATCCATGCAATACAGGGACTTACGTGACTTCCTCACCCAACTGGAGCGCGCCGGTGAGCTGCGCCGGGTGCGCCAACCGGTCTCGCCGCGGCTGGAAATGACCGAAGTCTGCGATCGTCTGCTGCGTGCCGAGGGCCCAGCGGTGCTCTTCGAACAGCCGGTGGACGGCACGCGCAAGTACGACATACCTGTGCTCGCCAACCTGTTTGGCACAACGCGCCGCGTGGCGCTGGGCATGGGCGCCGAGTCGCTCGACGAACTGCGCGACGTGGGTCGTCTGCTCTCCGCATTGAAGGAACCCGAGCCGCCGCGTGGCCTGCGCGAGGCCGGCAAGCTGTGGACGATGGCCAAGGCCGTGTGGGACATGGCCCCGCGCAAGGTGTCGTCGCCGGCATGCCAGGAGATCGTGTGGGAGGGCAATGACGTCGACCTCTCGCGCATTCCCGTGCAAACGTGCTGGCCGGGCGATGCAGCACCGCTCGTCACGTGGGGGCTGGTCATCACGCGCGGGCCGCACAAGAAACGGCAGAACCTGGGCATCTATCGACAGCAGGTGATCAACCGCAACCAGGTCATCATGCGCTGGCTGGCGCACCGGGGCGGCGCGCTGGATTTCCGCGAGCACGCCATCGCTAACCCGGGCCAGCCTTTCCCGATTGCGGTGGCGCTGGGAGCTGACCCGGCCACTATTCTCGGGGCGGTAACGCCAGTGCCGGATACGTTGTCTGAATACCAGTTCGCGGGCTTGCTACGTGGCAGCAGGACCGAACTCGCGACGTGCCTCACACCATCCTTGGCGCAGGCGCAACTGCAGGTACCGGCCGGTGCAGAAATCGTCCTCGAAGGCCACATCCAGCCGGACCCGACGCACCCGAGCGGCTATCAGCACGCGCTCGAAGGCCCGTTCGGCGATCACACTGGCTATTACAACGAGCAAGACTGGTTCCCGGTCTTCACGGTCGAGCGCATCACCATGCGGCGCGACCCGATCTATCACTCCACGTATACAGGCAAGCCGCCCGATGAGCCGGCCGTGCTGGGCGTGGCGCTCAACGAAGTGTTCGTGCCGCTGCTGCAGAAGCAGTTCCCGGAGATTGCCGATTTCTACCTGCCGCCCGAAGGCTGCAGCTATCGCATGGCGCTGGTCAGCATGAAGAAGCAGTACGCCGGCCACGCCAAACGCGTGATGTTTGGCGTATGGAGCTTCCTGCGGCAGTTCATGTATACGAAGTTCATCGTGGTGGTGGACGACGATGTGAACCTGCGCGACTGGAAGGAAGTGATCTGGGCGATCACCACGCGCGTGGACCCGGCGCGCGACACGGTGATGGTCGAGAACACGCCCATCGACTACCTCGACTTCGCCTCGCCGGTGTCCGGTCTCGGCTCCAAAATGGGCATCGACGCCACCAACAAGTGGCCCGGTGAAACCACCCGCGAATGGGGCCAGCCCATCGTCATGGATGCCGCCGTCAAGGCCAAGGTCGACACCATGTGGGACACGCTCTTCCAATAGCCACAAGGCTTGGCGGCGCAGTCTGCGAGCGAACGGTCGTTCGGTTATTCTTAGCGAGTTAAGCGACTGCTGCATCTAAAAGGCAGGCCTCCCGGTCTGCCTTCTTTCCTTTCGGAGACCGCCATGGCCGAAGCACTCGACTCTTCCCGCACCGCCAACGCGCTGGAGCGCATCAAAGACCGCACCCTCGTCAAAACGCAGTCCTATGTGGACGGCACCTGGGTAGGCGCAGCGGACGGCGCTACCTTCGCCGTTCACGACCCTGCGACCAACGCGCATCTGGCTGACGTCGCCAACCTCGGGCACGCCGAAACGCAGCGGGCCATCGACGCCGCCAACGCAGCATGGCCAGCCTGGCGCGAGCTGACCGGCAAGGATCGCGCAATCATCCTGCGCCGCTGGTTCGACCTGCTCATCGCCAACGCCGACGACCTCGCTGCGCTGATGACCGCCGAGCAAGGCAAACCGCTGGCCGAAGCCAAGGGCGAAATCGTCTATGGCGCGTCGTTCATCGAATGGTTTGCCGAAGAAGCCAAGCGCGTCTCGGGCGACGTGATGGCCAGCACATGGCGCGACAAGCGCATGGTGGTGCTCAAGCAGCCGGTAGGTGTGTGCGCATCGATCACGCCGTGGAACTTCCCGCTCGCCATGATCACCCGCAAAGTGGCGCCGGCATTGGCGGCGGGCTGCACCATCGTCATCAAGCCTGCCGAGCAGACACCGCTGTCCGCACTGGCGATGGCCGAACTGGCGCACCGCGCGGGCATTCCCAAGGGGGTGGTCAACGTGGTGACAGGGGATGCCGACCGTTCAATCGCCATCGGTAAAGCGCTGTGCGAATCGCCGATCGTGCGGCATCTGTCGTTCACGGGGTCGACGCCGGTGGGCCGCATCCTGATGCAGCAATGCTCGCCGACGGTGAAGAAAGTCGCGCTGGAGTTGGGTGGCCACGCGCCGTTCATCGTGTTTGACGACGCCGACATCGACGCCGCTGTGGAAGGCGCAGTGCAATCGAAGTACCGCAACGCGGGCCAGACCTGCGTGTGTACGAACCGCTTCTACGTGCACGCCTCGGTGTATGACACGTTTGTCGAGAAGCTCTCGGCCAAGGTCAAGGGCATCAAGGTCGGCAACGGCTTCGACACCGGCGTGGTGCAAGGCCCGCTGATCGACGACCAGGCCGTGGAGAAGGTGCAGCGCCACATCAACGACGCGACGCAGAAAGGCGCGCGCCTGACCGCCGGTGGCAAGCTGATGCAGGGCTTCGGCTCGCAGCGCTTTGTGGAGCCGACCGTGCTGGCCGACGCCACGCCCGACATGCTGATCGCACGCGAAGAGACTTTCGGGCCCGTCTCCGCCATCTTCAAATTCCAGGACGAAGCGGAAGTCGTGCGCCTGGCCAACGACACCGAATTCGGCCTCGCCTCGTACTTCTTCAGCCGCGACATCGGCCGCATCTGGCGTGTAGCCGAGCAGCTCGAATACGGCATGGTCGGCATCAATACCGGGCTGATCTCGAACGAGGTGGCGCCGTTCGGCGGCATCAAGCAATCGGGCCTCGGCCGTGAAGGTTCGGTCTACGGCATCGACGAATACCTCGAACTCAAATACCTGTGCATGGGCGGCATCTAAGCCGCAAACCCACACGGCCGACCCGCCGCATAGATAGAGCGGGCGGCCTCCCCCCTTGCCTAGCGGCGGAGGAGACACATGAGCACCATCCAGGAAGGCGCCCTGCTGTGGACGCCATCGGCTGACTTCATTGCGCGCTCGCGCCTGACGCATTACCTCAACTGGCTCGCGCGCGAACGCGGGCTGCGGTTCTCTGCCACCACGCCCGAGGGCTACGCTCAGCTCTGGGAGTGGTCCACCACCGAACTCGAAGCGTTCTGGACTTCCGTCTGGGACTACCTCGACCTGCGCGCCTCCACGCCCTTCACCAAGATGCTCGGCGATCGCACGATGCCTGGCGCGCAATGGCTGGTGGGCGCCAAGCTCAACTACGTTGACCAGGTGATGCGGCACGTGGAAGAAGGCGGCAGCCCCGACCGCACCGCCATCCGCTACGCGAGCGAGACCAAACCCCTGGCGGACCTGTCGTGGCGCGAGCTGCGCCAGCGCGTCGCTTCGCTGGCCGATGCCTTGCGCAAGATGGGCGTGGAGCCCGGCGACCGCGTGGCGGCGTACCTGTCGAACACGCCGGACGCGATCATCGCGTTTCTCGCCACCGCCAGCGTGGGGGCGATCTGGTCCGTCTGCGCGCCCGATATGGGCCAGGTGGCCGTCACCGATCGCTTCCGGCAGATCGAGCCCAAGGTGCTGATCGCGGTGGATGGCTATCACTATGGTGGCCGCGCGTTCGACCGCTCCGACGTGGTCGCAGAGATGGTCGCTGCGCTACCGACGGTCGAACACCTCGTCCTCGTGCCGCAACTGCTCGGCGACATCAACCGCGCACGCTTCCCGCAGGCCAAGGACTGGCGCGATCTCACGGCTAACGATGTGCCGCTCGCCGTTGCACCCGTGGCGGCCGATCACCCGCTGTGGATTCTGTATTCGTCCGGCACCACCGGCATGCCCAAGCCCATCGTGCACGGCCATGGCGGCCTGCTGCTGGTGCAAACGATGATGGGCGCGCTGCACCTCGACCTCGGCCCCAACGACGTCTACCACTGGTACAGCAGCACCGGCTGGGTCATGTGGAATTCGCAGGCGAGCGGGCTGCTCGGTGGCGTCACGCTCGCGATCTACGACGGCAACCCCGGCACGCCCGACCTCAACACGCTGTGGCAATTCGCACAGGACGCAGGCGTGACGTTCTTTGGCGCAGGCGCGGCGTTCTTCGCCAACTGCCTGAAGGCCGGCATCGAGCCAGGACGGGATTTCGACCTGTCGAACCTACGCGCGATCGGCTCCACCGGTTCACCCCTCTCGGCCGAGGCGTACGACTGGATCTACCGCCACGTGAAGGCCGATGTCTGGCTCAACCCGATTTCCGGCGGCACCGACTTTGCCGGCTGCTTTGTGGGTGGCGTGGCCACCCTGCCCGTCTATGCGGGTGAAATGCAATGCCGCAACCTTGGCTCCCGCGTGGAAGCGCTGGACGAAGCCGGCCAACCGCTCATTGATGCCGTGGGCGAACTGGTCTGCACCGCGCCCATCCCATCGATGCCGCTCTTCTTCTGGGGCGACACCGACGGCAGCCGCTACCGCGACAGCTACTTCGACATGTACCCCGGCCAGTGGCGCCACGGCGACTGGATCAAGATCACCCCGCGCGGCGGCGCCATCATCTATGGCCGCTCGGATGCGACCATCAACCGCCACGGCATCCGCATGGGCACGGCAGAGCTGTATCGTGTGGTGGAGGATCTGCCGGAAGTGCTCGACAGCCTGGTCGTTGATCTGGAGTTTCTCGGGCGCGAGTCGTTCATGCCGCTGTTCGTCGTTTTGCGCGAAGGTGCCGTGCTGGACGACACGCTGCGCACCACGATCAATGCCCGCATCAAGGCTGGATTGTCGGCGCGGCATGTGCCCAACGTCATCGTGCAGGCGCCGGGCGTGCCGCGCACGCTGTCGGGCAAGAAGATGGAGGTGCCGATCAAGAAGCTATTGCTGGGCGCCCCGCCCGAGCGCATCGCCAACCCCGACGCCATGGCCAATCCGGACGTGCTGGCGTGGTATGTGAGCTACGCCCGCACGCTGGCCGCACAAAACAGCACCCCTGGAGAAGCCGCGCCGGCGCTGGAATCCTGGCGGAGCTAGACCAATCGTTCGCCTCGGGTTTAACAATCTCCGCCAATCGTACGATGGCATCGCTCGAAAGTGCTGACTAACGTACAGCTTGCACCGGCACACAAGAGGCCGGGCTTGCTGCTTAACGGGGAGTCAACATGCTTGCTACGACGAGCGTCCTGATCAAGACGGAGGACGGGCGCGAGGCCCTGGCCGCGCACCGCCATGACATGCAGATGCGCCAGCGCCATCTGCTCATCCTCATCGATGGTGCCCGCACGGTCGGGCAACTGCACCAGTTGCTGGGCGACTGGGCCGATCTGGATGAACTGCTTGCGGGGCTGCAACTGGCTGGGATGGTCGACGTGCTGCCCGGCATCGCGCGGGAAGACGTGCCCGCCCCAGCGGTACCCGTTGATGCCTTCGACCCCATCGCCTACTTCAACCGCCCGCTGCTGGACGATGACGCCGAACACGGGCACGGCGCCCTATCGTCCATATCGCCCATCTACGACGAACTACCGCCGCTGACCGGCATGACGCTCGGCCTGCAAGCCGTAGCCGCACCCGTTGACGTGCCAGCGGCCAACGAGCCGCGTCTCGCACCCGTTGCGCCTCCCAAAGCGCTGCCCTCGCTCGCGCCAACAGTTCAGACGCCCATTTCGCCCGAGTTGGCCGACGTGCTGCCCAACGTCGTCAAGGTAGAGCTGATGCGACTGGCGGTCATCCACTTCGGCTCGGCCGCCGGGGCTGCCATGCCGCTGCTGCGCGCCTGCCGGGAAGACACGGAATCGCTGTGCCACGTGATTGCCGACTGTGCCAAGGCCGCCACACCCATGGCTGGCGAACTTGCCGCGGCAAGGTTTGTCGATGCGGCCATGCAGGCGATGGCGCGACGGCAGTAGCCTTCCTCACAACGGAGGATCGCCGCCCAAAACGGCCAGCGCTACGATCCGCTGGGTCTGGATGCGCAGAGGAGGCCGCCATGCGTCGACGCCAGTTTCTTGTACTCGGGTGTGCAGCAGGCTTGGTCGTGGCCGGGCCCACCGCCGCGACCGACCTGATCGGCGATGCGCTCAATGGCTATTGGCTGGTCACCGTCATCGGTGAAGCCAAGGAGCGGTTGTTGCTGCTCGACGGCGCGGCATTGCAGGATGGCAAGCTCGTGGTCGGCAAGATGCGCTACGGGCTCGTAGAGGCAGCGGCCTTGTCTGACGTGCATGATGTCTCCGGCTTTGTCGAGGGTGACCATCTGCAGTTGGAGTTTTCATCTATCGTGAACTCCAGAATCCGTGTGGTGCTGACCGCCGGCGACACATCATTGCTGGGCGAGCTTCGCTATCCGAACGGCCGCACGGTCAATGTGCGCATGACACGCATCACTGCGGACGAAGCTGCCGCAACACAGGCTGCCGCACGAAAGATGCTCCAGGACGGCGCACAAGGCGTCCTCGGCAAAGGCAGCGTGGGTAGCTTCAGTGCCAGCGGAAAGCTGCAGGCGCGTGCCAACTCGCGCATCGCGCTGGTCTATGCAGGTGCGATCAATTGCCCTGCCTGCCGGGGCTACCAAGCCGAATACTTCGGCCGCATGGCAAAGATGAAGACCGCGCTGCCCGAGTTGGATCAGATCGACTATGTGCAGCTGAAGCTGGGCGGCTTCACAGCAAGAATCCGGCCCGAAGATCTGCCGCCCACGCTTGCATGGGCCGGCGGCGAGCGTCCGGATGGGCGCCGGATTCTGCTGAATCACGGCGTTCCGTTCTTCTTTGCAGCGATCGACGAACAGATCTGGGGGCAGGCACACGCGGTTTCCGGGCTTGAGGGCATCGTCTTGCCGCAGATCAGGCTCGCCCTCCAGGAACGGGCTCGCGCGCGGGCCACGTGAACGCGCGCTGAACACTACACGCGCCCTCGCTTGCTATGCTGCTGTGGGATGGCCGGCGTCGGGCGCCGGCAGCAACCATAGAGGAACCACCATGCCCAAGATCCACGAATCGCCCATCCACGACCTGCGCCCCACGCAACTCACCGTGGGCATGATCGAAGTCCAGGACAAGAAGAAGCATCTCCAGTCGCTTGCGCCCCAAGACCAGCAGGCCTTCATGCAGGCGCATCCGATTCCCGCTGTGCTCGGGCCGGGCAGCAAGTTGTACATCACGGATCACCACCACCTCGGGCGCGCGGCGCTGGAAGCCGGCGTGAGCGTCGGCTACTTCGAGGTCGAAGCCGATCTGTCCGATCACGCCATCGAGGATTTCTGGAAAGCCATGGACAAGAGCTGCTGGGTCCATCCTCTGGATGAGCATGGCGTGCGGCACTACTACGCGTCCGTTCCTGACAGCCTGGAGAAGCTGATCGACGATCCTTATCGGTCGCTCGCCGGATACGTGCGCAATGCGGGCGGCTATGACAAGACGCCCACGGCGTTTGCAGAGTTCGTGTGGGCCGACTTCTTCCGCCGCAGCATTCCGGTTGAAGATCTGCACGGCGATTTCCAGACCGCTGTGCAGAACGCGGTCGCGCTGGCGCATAGCAAGCTGGCGAGCGGATTACCGGGGTTCAAGGCGAAGTAACGGCGGCTACGCAACGCAACAGGGGCCGCGTCGATAGCGGCCCCTGCCTTTGATGCTGGTCAGGCAGGCGTACCTGCCGTTTCAGAGGCCACGGCGACCAGCGCATCGGCCACCCGGCCGATCTGCTCCGGCGCCAGCCCTGCGATGTTGATGCGACCACCCTGGGTGCCATAGATGGCGTGATCCACGCGCAGGCGCTCCATGGCATCGGCATCCAGCGGCAGCATGGAAAACATGCCCTTGTGCCGCGACAGGTTCTGCAGCACGGCAGGCGCTCCCAGGCTGGCCAGTGCGTCGTCAAGCCGACGCCGGTTGCCGACGATGCGCTGACGCATGTGCTCCAGCTCGTCGCGCCAGCACGCTGTCAGCGTGGCATCGGCAAGGATGGCGGCGACGATGGCGGCGCCGTGGTCCGGCGGCATCGAATAGTTGCTGCGCGTGATGCGCTCCAGCACACCGCCTACCGGTTGCAGCGTGACCATGTTCTTGCCGATCACCATCGCAGCGCCAGTGCGCTCGCAATACAGTCCCATGCTCTTCGAGCAACTCGCCGCCACCAGCACCGTGTCCAGCGCATCGACGAGTTGCCGCAAGCCCTGGGTGTCCGGCTCCAGGCCTTCAGCAAGCCCGAGATAGGCCATGTCGACCAGTGGCACCAGGCCCTGCTTTGCGCAGCGCTCCGCCACGGCCTGCCAAACCCCGAGCCCCATGTCGATGCCGGTCGGGTTGTGGCAGCAACCGTGCAGCAGCACGATATCGCCTGCACGGGCGGCGGCAAGATCCGCGAGAACGGCGTCAGCGTCGAGCACACCACCGTCGGCCTGCCAGCGGTAGCGTTCGACCATCAGTCCTGCCGCCCGCATGATGGGCACGTGGTTGACGTAGCCGGGGTCGGACACCCACACGCGCGCGCCGGGCGACGCCACGGCGATGAAGTCGGCCAGCAGTCGCAGTGCGCCGGTCCCGCCCACGGTCTGCATCGTGGTCTGGCGCGCCAGGCGCCCCGCGTCGTGCCCGAGCAGCAGGGCTGCCAGACCGGCGTTGAACTCGGTATTGCCCGCCAACCCGCGGTAGGCCTTGGAGGCCCCGGCAGCGGCCAAGCGCTCCTCTGCCATCTTCACAGCGGCCATGACCGGCGTCCGCCCGGTTTCATCGCGGTAGACGCCCACCACGAGATCGACCTTGTTGGGTCGTGGGTCAGCACGGAAAGCGGCAGTCAGCCCCCACAGCGGGTCCGGGGTGACAGTGGCAAGCGTCGTAAGCATGGGTGTGGTCTCCAGAAGAACGAGGCGATGCGCTTAAGCGCGGTTTGCGAGGATCACGCCTGCGGTGATCGCAGCAATGCCGCACACAACGGTCAGGGTCAGCGATTCACCAAGCAGGGGCACAGCCCCAAGGCACGCCAGCGCGGGCGCCATCGAGCCAATCGCGGAACAGCGCGGCGTATCCAGATGACGGATCGCGAGCGCATACGACACGCTGGAGATCACGCCCACCCCCAGGCCCTGGGCCAGCAGGAACGGCATGGCGCTGGTCATGGAGAACTGTCCGATGTGGCTGTCGACCACGCCCAGGCTCACCAGCAACACGAGCAGCAGGAACGAAGGCACGCTCAGCAGCAGCGCACAACCGATGGCATCGAGCCCGGCACGACGCAGCCCCAGCGTGTAGCTGCCCCAGAGCAGGCTGGCCAGCAACAGCAGCGCTGCCCCGCCGACGAACGCACCGTGCGACGCATGCGTTTGCGACACCAGCAACAGCACCACGCCCGCAAGGATGATCGCGATGGCCCGCCCCCGCGCCGCGCCGATGCGCTGGCCATCCAGCGCGTAGGCGATCAGCGCCACCGACAACGGCGTGGTGCCCGCAATCAGCGCAGCCACGTGAGCGGCGGAGGTCACCTTACCGCCGGCAGACGCCATGAAGAAGAACGGCAGGCCACCGCCCACCAGGACCATCAGCGCGCTAAGCGGCTTCACACGCCGCAGCATCGGCCAGCGTGACGGCAGAAACGGCAGCAGCAACAAGGTCGGCAGACCGAATCGGATGAGCGCCACATCGGCCGGTGCCAGCGGCGAAGCACCAATGGCGCGAATCGACAGCGCAAACCCGGCCCAGATCAGCACCGTCAGCACCATCGCCGCATACCCGATCAGCGGACTGGTCTGGGTGGCGTCCCGTCCAGCCAGACCACCCGTTCCCGCCGTCAATGTCGAACCGCGCATGTCGTCATCCTCGATTTCTGAATGACGACAGAATGCCCCAGCATAAAAAGTAGTATCTTGTTCTTTCATCCAATACTACGACTCGAATTGGCAGAGTCTGCCAATTCAGGATCCAGGAGAATCGTGTGGACAAGAAGGATAGGCAGATCATCGCCGCCCTCCAGAAGGAGGGCCGGTTGACCAATCAGGAGTTGTCGGAGCGGGTCAACCTGTCGCCCTCCCCCTGCCTGCGACGGCTGCGGTTGCTGGAAGAGGCAGGCGTGATCCGCGGCTATACGGCCATCGTCGATGAAGAAGCGTACGGTCTGCCGGTCACGGCATTCGTCCACATTCGTCTGCAGCAGCACACGCGGGAGGTGGTCGCGACCTTCGAGAACCGCATCCGCGCCATCGATGCGATCCTGGACTGCTACGTGCTGACCGGAGAAGCGGACTACCTGCTGCGCGTGCTGGTGGAAAGCCTGCAGGACTACGAGCAGTTCGTGCGCAGCCAACTGCATGCCATTCCGGGCATTGCCGCCATCGACACGAGCTTTGCCTATGGTGTAGTGAAGCGCTCGACGGTGTTCCCGGCGTGGGATGAAAACCGGAGGAGCGCTGGGCGGCGTCGTGAAACGCCACCAAGCCGATAGCCTTCTGCACCGGCTACGCACAGCCACCTCGTCAAGCTGCCTCAAGAATCCTGGGTGCGGACCGATACTACCGCTGCATCATGCGGCATCGCTGCATGCGCCCAGAAACCCAATGGACAGAACCATGGAACGAAAGACGCCAGCACCTTGCCCCGACAACAACTTTGTCGAAGAGGCCATGTTCTCTCTGGTCGCAAGGCAGGTCGAAGACAAGAACCGCGATGCATTCCGATTCGGCGGTCTGCTGCGGTATGTCAACCGCCGCGCGCTTGCCAAGCTCATCTGCCATTACGAGATCTACAAGCTGGTCAACGACCTGCCTGGCCATATCGTCGAATTTGGCGTCTTCAAAGGCGAATCGCTGCTCCGATTTGCGCAGTTCACTGAAATCTTTGCGCCCTACGACAGAAGCTTCGATGTCATCGGGTTCGATAACTTCGCTGGCTTTCCTGATTTTCATGAGAAGGACGGCGCACGCAAGGCCATCAACGACAAGGTCGAAGGCGGATGGTCTTCCGCCCAGTATCGCGAAGAACTCTTGGATCTGATCAACGTCTTCGACCATGACCGGTTTGCGCCGCACAAGCCGCGGATCAAGCTCATCGAAGGCGACATCCGGCAAACCGTCCCGCAGTATGCGAGCGACAACCCGGGCACCAAGATCAAGCTCCTTCACCTGGACGCTGATCTGTACGAGCCCACCAAGGTTGGCCTGGAGCACCTGTGGGATCGACTGGTCAGAGGCGGCATCCTACTGCTGGATGAATACGGCTTCGATGTCTTCCCCGGTGAAGCCTCTGCCGTGGATGAATTCTTCAGAGCGCGTGGGATTGCGCCGAAGATTCAGAAATTCCCGTTCTCCGATAACCCGGGCGGTTACATCATCAAAGACACCTACTGAACCGTACGCGAAGACGATCATGCCCAAGACCATGACAACGGGTTCGCTGACCGAAGAGGGATGGGAACGGGTCGTCCCGACCGACGCCCTGCAAAGCGACATCGAAGCGCTGTTCTTCGATATCTGCAACTACCTGTTGGTGCTGGTGAAAGATGACACGCGGTTTGACAGCACGCCCCAACGCCTGCTGCGAGACGCCGTCACGAATCGGGATGCGATCACGGCGGAGCGCCATCTCCAACAGGTGATGCTGGAAATCAACGCCAAGGATCGCAAGCTGCTGGGCCGGGTCTATGACATTGGAACCCGACCGATGCGGCTCATGTCCGGCATGCGCCTGTTCTTCAACCCGCAGATTCAGCAGATCGCGGAACGCTTCTTCGGCAAGCCCGAAGACCCTTCCATTCTGGTCCGCCCTTACAACGGCGAGACCCTGCATGTATTTCCCCCGGGCGAGGAAAACTACCGGTACAACCTCCCCATCCATCAAGATTTCCCCTATCTGCTGCAGAGCGAAAAACAGCTCACGTTCTGGCTCAACCTCACCAACAATCTGAACGGCGAGGCTGGCGGCGTCCGCATCTACCCGCGCACGCACAAGCTGGGGTTGCCAAAGACAACGAAGAACGCGTTTGGCCATTACGAGGTGGCAACCGAACACTATCCACAGTTCGATCCGAACGATCACGTGGAATCGGAATCTGGGTTGTTTGAGCTCTATGCGATCGACTCCTTGACTTGGCACAGCTCGCTGCCAAGCACCGCCAAGGACAGCACGCGCCTGACCTATATCTTCCGCATCTCGGATATTGGCGTGCAGGACCGTGTGCCCTACGGCGCCGACAAGTCGAATCCTCAGGGAAAGAATTTCGAGGATCTGTACCCGGAGCTGTATATCCAGCCAACCATGTCGTAGCCGACGGGGAGCCGGCTGAATGGCAAGGGGCGCA
>NZ_ASZV01000026.1:0-57797 GCF_000442475.1 Ralstonia sp. AU12-08
GCCAGCGACAACTATACGCCCGGCCGGTCAAAGTGCTTCGTCATCACGCGACCCAAGCCGCGGGAGGTGTGGGCGGCTGAGTTCCGTGATCGGATTGTTCACCACCTGCTTTACAACCGGATCGGGCCGCGCTTCGAACACTCGCTTATCGCCGACTCGTGTGCATGCATCAAGGGACGGGGAACCCTGTACGCAGCGCGCCGACTCGATGCGAAGGTTCGTTCTATCACGCAGAACTGGTCGAGGCCGGCGCACTACCTGAAATGCGATCTCGCAAACTTCTTCGTCAGCATCGACAAGCGAATCCTGCTCGACCTGCTGCTCGCGAAGATTCCAGAACCATTCTGGCGCCGTCTCGCTGAGGTGGTACTGATGCACGATCCACGGGCCAATTTCGCATTCCGCGGCGATCTAGCCTTGATGGAGCTAGTGCCACAGCACAAGCGGCTGATGGAGCAGCCTGCGCACCTGGGACTGCCGATCGGAAATCTGTCGAGCCAGTTCTTTGCGAACGTCTACCTCAATGAGCTTGACCAGCACGTCAAGCACCGCTTGCGAGCCCGGCATTACATCCGCTACGTCGACGACTTTGTGCTGCTGCACGAGTCGCCGCAGTGGTTGAACGCTGCGCATGCCGAAATCGAGGCATTCCTGCCGGGACGCCTCAGCGCACGCCTCAATCCGTCCAAGACCATCCTGCAGCCGGTGGCACGCGGTATCGACTTCGTAGGCCAGGTGATTCGGCCTTGGGTTCGCCACACTCGCAAACGCACGCTTAACGTGGGCGCCCAGCGATTGCACGAGATGCCGGCCCACGACGTTTTCGCGGCAGCCAACAGCTATCTCGGGCTGCTTCGTCAGGCCACAGCTAGTCATGCTGATCGAGCACAGGTGGCAAACGTGGTTCGCAAGCGCGGTCATGCAGTGAATCGGAATCTCACAAAGGCCTACCGGGCCTCCCAAACCCAGAAGGAGAACGCCAAATGAGCCGAAGCGGATATACAGATGATGGCGACGAAGACGGCACGTTTGGCCTCTGGCGCGGCTCCGTCACCCGAGCCATTCAGGGGAAGCGGGGTCAACAAGCGCTGAAGGATTTAGCGGCGGCCATGGATGCGATGCCGGTAAAGACCTTGGCGGCGGAATCGCTGGTCACCGATGGGGGCGAGTTCTGCACCCTGGGCGTACTGGGTAATGCCCGCGGCCTCGACATGAAGCCCATAGATCCGGAAGACTGGGATGCCGTCGCTGAAGCGTTCAATCTGGCACCTGCCATGGTCCGCGAGATCGTCTACGAGAACGACGAAGGGCTGCTTACCCATGAGCATAGTTACGTGGAAATTTGCGGACCTGTGCGCCCCTGGTATCCGGAATACGGCTCCCACAGCGTTCGCGTGTCGGTCGCTATTCCTCCAGAGGTGCTCGGGAAACGGCGGTGGAAACGCATGCGCAAATGGGTGGAAGACAACATAGTCTCGGCGGCAACCCTGGAGAAAAGCGATGCATAAATCCGCCGTCATCTCTCCATGCGGCAAGTTCCGCTATCGCCTCGGGCGCCGTTGGGCTTCCGGTCCCGCAATGCTATTCATCATGCTCAACCCGTCGACGGCCGATGCCAGCGTAGACGATCCGACCATCCGGAAGTGCATCGGCTTTGCCGAGCGCAACGGTGCGGACGCGATCGAGGTGGTGAACCTGTTCGCCTTCCGCGCGACCGATCCCAAGGCCCTGGCCTATGCCGGATGGCCTGTCGGCCCGGACAACGCCGAGTATATTGCTCGCGCGACAAAAGAGGTTCACGAGGACGAGGGTCGAATCGTGTTCGCCTGGGGCGCCAATGCCCGAGGCCGCGATGAGGCGCAGGCCATGATCGGCGATCTAGCGTATCGGGACATCCCCGGCTACACTCTGCGCCTTCTCCTTGACGGAACACCGGCCCACCCACTGATGCTGCCCTATAGCTGCAGCCTACAACGCTACTACGGTAACTGATGATGGAAGCCAACGAACTGAAAACCGCTTTGCGCGCGGTCCAGATCTACGCAGAGCGCCATCCACGCCCTCGGCACGTCACAATGACCCAAGCTGCGGAAATGCTTGAACTAAGCCGGCCAACTGTGCGGAAGCTCGTCCAGGCCGGGAGCCTGCGCCTCAATGGCTGCGGCCTGATACCGATCGAGCAAATTGACCGAATTCTGTGTGCCGATACTGCGTAACCCACGCTGATGTGCGGCAAACCCGGAGACAGCCTATCCGCGGCAGACTCCCCAAAATTTACGCATAGACACAAAGAAATGGCTTAACTAAGCCATTCTCGATCCCGGCCTCGGGCACCAATCCTCTTCCCTTCTTTTTCTTGCTCCTGCTGCCTCACGAAGCGTGACACGCATGCGCCTTCGGTGCATCGTCATATTCGTCGTGACGGCGTACCCATGACATGGGGCCGGTTTCGTTGCGGCCCAGCGGTGCGCGGTCGAGCAGCAGCAATGTGCCAACCATATCCTCCAAGCCACGCGCATACGTCGAGTATGTATGGAACACGTTGCCGGCGTCGTCCTTGTAGAACGCGCTCATGCCGGGCAACTCGTCGTGGGCCTCGGCGCTTGGGGTAGCGGTGTAGTTGTAGTCGACTGCCCCGCTCTCCAACGCTTCGGGCGAGAAGCTCACGCGGTAGTCGTGATTGAACGTGGTGCCGAACGACGACACCCACGGAAAGTGCCAGCCCATGCGTTTCTTGTAGGCCGCGATCTCTGCCATCGATGCGCGCGACACGGCGACCAGCGTCACGTCGTGATGATTCAGATGCGGCAGCATGCCACCCAGATGATCCGAGAGAAACGAGCATCCGGGACATCCAGCTTCCCAGCCTGGCCCGAGCATGAAGTGATAGACCATCAACTGGCTGCGCCCATCAAACAGTTCAGCCAGCGCCTTCTTGCCATCAGGCGTATCGAACACGTACTGCGTGTCGACCTTCACCCACGGCAACGCCTGGCGCTCGGCGTTGATGGCATCGCGCAGGTGGATCGCCTCTTTCTCACGCGTCAGCAATTCGCGCCGCTTGATGAGCCATTCGTCTCTCGAAACCACGGGATGCGGTTGCATGATGAGTCCCCTCGTCTACGACAGTCAGACAGGACTTCATACTAGGCGGCCTCTCGCGAATGAAAAGGCGCGGCGCGCAAGTCGCGATTCGGATGCGACCTGCGCGCCATGGAAGCGAATCCGCCGTCTCTACATACCCGACGCTGGGTGTCGAGATCAGCCCATCAGCCAGCGCACAGCAACGTTGATCAGCGCACCACCCACCACCAACCCGACCCACAGCACGGCCGCACACAGCAGCGGGCGCATACCCGACTTCAGCAGCATCGGCACATGCGTCTGCGTGCCGATGGCGAACATCGCGCAGGCCAGCATTGCCGTGTCGATCGCGTCGATCGGGGCGTGCCATGCCGCCGGAATCGCACCCGCCGAGTTCAGCAGCGTCACGCCGAGCAGGCCGACTGCAAACCACGGCATCGCCTTCCATGCGTGACCGGATGCCTTGCGCAGCGCACCCTCACGGGATTGCGTGGAGGCGGCACCGTCATCAGCAGCGGGCGTCGTGCAAGCCAGCACCACCAGCAGCGGCGCCAGGGCCAGCACGCGCACCATCTTGCTGACGACGGCCGCGTTGGTAGCGTCATCGCCCAGAGGCTTCGCGGCGGCAATCACCTGCGCAACCTCGTGCATCGTCGAGCCGATGTAGACACCGAAATGCTCCGGCGCGACTGCCATGCCAGCATGCGCCAGCAGCGTGTAAAGCCACGGATACAGGAAGATGCCGACGGTGCCGAACAGCACCACACTCGCAATCGCCACGGCCGTCTCACGCGGCTGCGCCTTGACTGCCGGTGCCACAGCCAGCACCGCCGCCGCACCACACACCGCGCTGCCCGCTGCCACCAGCACGGCCTGCGTGCGGGTAAGACCAAACCAGCGCGTGCCGATCCAGGTGCCGGCCACCATGGTCAGCGCCAGCACCAGCAGCGGAATCGCCACGCCAGATGCGCCCAGGTCATGAATCTGCGCCAGCGTCAGCCGGGCACCATAGAGAATCACTCCAGCACGCAGCAGCGTGTGGCGTGCAAACTGAATCGCGCCGGGCGTCAGCCACCGCTGGTGCCCCGGCACATGCCCCACCACCATGCCGAGCAGGATGGCCAGCGTCAGTGCACTCAAACCCAGGTGGCTCGCCCAGCCCATTCCGCCAAGCACCACCGCCACCCCGGCGCACCCAAACAACACACCCACGCTCAACAGCGTCCGGCCATCAAATCCGGGCACTACGCCCTGGGGGGCCAATTGTTTCTGTGCAATTGTCATCACATCCGCCTTGCTTATTCGCTATACGCATAACGATATACGGCATGTGATAACATGTAAAACGGGTAATTTTTCTAAGAATGACCAGTTTTATGGATAACAAAGCCCCTCGTGTCACGTTGCGCCAATGGGCTGTGTTTGCCGCCATCGCGCAGTGCGAAACCACCACCGCCGCCGGCGAGCAACTCGGCCTGTCGCAGTCGGCGGTGAGCGCGGCGCTGGCGGAGCTGGAATCGACGCTCGGGCACCCATTGTTCGACCGGCATGCACGGCGCCTCCACCTGAACGCGCTCGGTCGCCAACTGCTGCCGCAAGCCCAGGCCCTGCTCGACCATGCTGACGCGCTAGAGCGCGCCACCGTGCAGCCCAACGTGCGCCTGAAGCTGGCGGCCAGCAGCACGATCGGCAACTACGTGCTGCCCGCCCTGCTCGCGAGCTTCCGGCAGCAGATCGCCCCCGACAGCCAGCTCGACGTGCTGATCGGCAATACACAGGATGTGGTCGACGCAGTGCAGCGCTTCGAGGTGGACATCGGCCTGATCGAAGGCACGTGCCGCGGAGAAGCCCTGGAAATTGAAACGTGGATCGACGACGAGATGGTGATCGTTGCAGCGCCAGGGCATCCGCTCGCGCAAGGACCGGCCTCACATGCCGCGCTACGCGAAGCCGGCTGGCTGATGCGCGAACCGGGTTCGGGCACACGGGAGTTGGTCGACAGCCGCATTGCCTCGGTCGTTGGGCCCCTGCATGTGGCACTCGAACTCGGGCACTCGGAGGCGATTCAGCGCACCGTGGCCGCAGGCTATGGCATCAGTTGCCTATCGCGCCACGTGGTAGCCGATGCGCTGCGCGACGGCCGGCTGGTCGAGGTGCAAAGCGGCCTACCTCGTATCGCTCGTCCACTGCTCATCGTGCGCCATCGCGACAAGCATCCGACGCACGGCCTGACGCAATTCATCGACGCGCTACACAGCCACGCGAGCCTGCATTCGGACGACTCGTAAAAAAAATCGCACAAAGGACTAGCGCGATCCGAGAAAGGTTGATATAGTCTCATTTCTTCGCGGGGCGTTAGCTCAGTTGGTAGAGCAGCGGACTCTTAATCCGTAGGTCGAGTGTTCGAGTCACTCACGCCCCACCAGAATTCTCTTGCGAATCAAGGAACTACGCCGCTTCTTCAAGCGGCGTTTTTTCTTTCCGCTCCGAACTTGACCAAAACTTGACCGTGTTCGCGTGGGCCGCCACGTGGCTCGGCGCGAGGTGGGCGTACTTCTGCACCATCTCGATGGTCTCCCATCCTCCCAGCTCTTTCAGCACCAGTAATGGCGTGCCGCGCTGGACATGCCAGCTCGCCCACGTGTGCCGCAAGTCGTGCCAGCGGAAGTCCTTGATACCCAGCAGGCGGCAAGCACGATTGAAGTCGCGTTTGTCGTTCTGGTGGATACGGGCTGTCAGGCCATCTCCACGAGTGAACACCAGTTCATTGGCCGACTTGCCTTTGATGCGCCACCGCAGAACCTCGAGCGCATCGTCGTTCAGGGGTACGGCACGAGGACGGCCTGACTTAGTGTCGAGAACGTGCGCGCTATGCTGCGCCAGGCTTACCTGAGCAACGGTAAGGCCAAACAGCTCAGCCTCCCGCATCCCCGTCGCAACAGCAACGATTGCAGCATCTCGCATCCATGCCAGCCGAAGCTCCTGAAGGAAGCGCACGATGATTTCGGACGGCTCCCACCGTACGCGGCGCTTCGGCTCGTGGTACTTCGTCAGCTTGGGTACGTGGTCTATCCACTTCAAATCCATGCATTCGTTCAGCATGGTCTTGATGGTGGCGAGATAGCGATTCTTCGTGGCACCAGAGACCGTACCCCGCTTGTGCAGATGGGCCGACTCTGTTGGTAGAGCGTCTTCGATTTCGTCAGCGGTTAAAGAGCGAAGCGCACGACCAGCGAACTTGTCGTTCCAGTACTGGATGTGTCGGACTTTCGTTGCGTAGTCCTTCTCGCCTTCGTGCGTCCGAAGGAATTTCACGGCCCCTTCTTCAAACGTATGCTCGGGCTGCTCTCCGAGCATAGATTGGCGCCAGTGCTGGGCCTTTAGCCGGTCGTGATACTCCTGGGCTTCTTTGCGGTCGGACGTGCGAGCAGACCCTCTAACTCTTTCGCCGCTCGGCGCGCGGAAGTCAACGAAGTAGACACCGGATTTTTTATCTTTGCGGATTGACACTCTGAATCTCCACCGACCCGCAGCGATAGCCGAGGTCGATTTTCGTTCGTTTCTGTGAGCTGGGCAAGGCGTTGGCGCGTAATGCGCCAGACGCGAGACCCCGGCAGTCGGAAGAAGCCCATCGTTTTGCGCTTCTCGTAGACCGTGGCGTAAGAGAGGTGCAGCAGGTCAGCGACCTGCTGCACACTCAGGCATTCGAGCCCGTCCATCAGGACCCATTGCCCTGCGCGGCGCTAGCCAGTACGACTTTGTCACCGGTAATGACGACCTCCGAATCGTCGGCGAGCTTGTTGATAGCGCGATACACCGAGCCCTTCGCCGGTTTTCCATTGAAGTGCTGCACGATAGCGACCTTGCTGATTTCGCCGTCGCCATGCTCCTTGAGGAACTTGAGGATGGCGGCCTCGACCCTGCCATAGCCTTTACCCTTGGCCGGAGCGTCAGCAGGAACAGCGACGCAAGCCGTGGCTACCTTGCCGAAGGTTGTTTCTCCGATGCCTATCGCTTCCATGCCGAAGCCGAAACGAACCCCCTTGGAGCCCAGGTCTCGTGACTTAACGATTTCGGCGTAGCTGCCCTGCTTCGTCGCGGCAACCATGATGACCGTATCCATTGCGGCAAACAGACCAGACCATCCACGCATACCGGCGTCAACCTGCTTGCCAATGTGATGGACAACCGAGACATGCGCCCCGCACGCACGCCGAATGCGGTCCAGGTTTTCGATGACGCGCCCCATGTCCGAGCCGAGATTTTCGTTGGCCCCTTCGATGACAAGCGAGAGCGTGTCAAAGATGACGAGTACGACCTTCTCGTCGTGCTTCTTCTCCAGCAGCTTGACGGTCTTGATGATGTCGTCAGCGCCCTGCGTGTCCTTGAAAAGATTGATGCGGCTGCCCGAGATGACGAGATTCGGAATCGACAGGCCATAGTGTTCCTGGTAGGCCAGAACCCGGTTCTCGACAGAGCTGGGCGACTCTGCGGCGATATACAGGACCAAGCCCACTTGGGTTTGGCGATTCATCCACTTCGCCCCGAGAGCGATGGAGGCCGCCAGGCTGACAACTAGAGCCGTTTTGCCGACATTTGATGCGCCGCAAATTGCACTCACGCCATCGCTGGTGAGCGTGTCCTCCAGCAATTCTGAGATGCGGGTGCGCGTGGCCTTGAGCGTGTCGGCGTACTTGATGTCAATCGGGAAGCTGCGTGCCTGCACATCAGCCGTGGAAGTAACTTTGGCGCTCATTACTTGCCCTCCTGCGGATTATTGTTCGCGGGAGACTCGGCGGCCTGGGCTTCCAGGCGGGCAACAAGCAGATGAAGCGCAGCCAGCCGCTCGTTGGAGGTGACGGCCCGGAAAATGGCAGAGTCACGGTGCACGTACTGAAAACCGGAAAGGTAAATGCACTGACACCGGTGATTGAGAGGGCTATCAACGAAACAGGGAGTGACAAGACGGCTGTTGTTTATACCGCGCTACGGGAATTCGCGAAGGAAGAAGTACCACCTTTTCAAGGATTTGGAAATGAATTTCACGGTGGAAAAAAGACAGAAATCCTGTGGTGGGTAGATTTGAATGGGGAACGCAAGCCACTTACGAGCAAGCGTCTGGAAGCGCGATTGTCACGCCGTCGAAAAAATAACAATTCCAAATCAGTGAGCGCCGACATAGAAAATGCAGATTGAAATGCGCCCACGTTGTCTGGGTTGCTGAACACATATCGTAGGTACGTAGGTGCACACATATATATGTGTGCACCTACGTACCTACCGTTGTATGCACAACGAGCGATGCGGCAGGCGTCGTGAAAAACCGGCTGACCAGGATAGACGCGAGACAAGATGGCACCGCGCCGTGAGCGTCGCCCCTGGCTGCCCGCCTTTCCATCCTGGCGCAACGCATAAGCCGTCACTCACGAAAGCGATGCCCTTCGCCCGCTTTGCGCGGGCGGTGGCAACCAGGAAGAGCAGTGACCGGCGGCAAGCAGTCGCGCTGACAGACGCATCCTGAGCAACGCAATCACGGGCGTAGCCCGTGAGGCTTACCCATTCGTCTTACCGCGCCAGCACATCAGCGTGCAGGTCACACGCCCCATCGGTGGCGGGTGGCCTGCACGCTGATGTGCGGACGCGCGATGACAGCACAAACCAGAAGCCGGGTAAGCCTATGCATTATCGAGCGACGACTCGAAGCGCTCATGACCGCACTGACCAGCGTGACCGGGTTCACGCAGAATCTGTGCGCGCAAAAAGCAACTTCCCCGCCAGATGCCTCTGAGGGGGACGCGGCCCAATCCAGTTTTTTCGCGCAGTGACCGGGATGCATTCGGCGCGGCGGATTCCTTCGAATTAGAAGGTGTCCGCGAAGGAGTTCACGAGTAAAAGCGGCGGGTCAATGCCGCAGTCCGGGGATGAGTCCCCCCGTCGATTGCCTGTCCTGCTGAGGGCCTGGATACGAACGCCCAGACCGTCAGGCAAACACTATGTCCTCGAATTTGTATAGCTCCGTGGAGAACATGACGAGCGCATCGAGCGCAGTCTTTTTCCAGCCTTTCGCAAGCAGGTCGCGCGTGAGCTTCGCACGGAATGCACGCGTGCAGACGAAGATGACTTTGCCCCATTGCAGGCCATTGCCCAGCAGCTTTGAGCCCGAGGTACTCGCCACGTCGGCGGCAACGGCATCGAGCCATTTCAGCAACCTGGCATATTCCTTTGCGTTCTTCCGGCTTCTCTCGACTTCGCACCACCACACGCGACCGTCATAGCCGCGCAGCAGAACGTCAGGTTTCTTGCCCGCGATGCTCTCGACGCCGCCAAGGCACCTGCACTTGCCTTGCGAAACCTCACGCTCCGTCGAGACCCGATAGCCGTCGAGAAGCCCACGAATTGCAATCTCATTGGCAATCGTGCGGTGTCGGAAATGCGCCGAGCTGAACGCGCGCACTAGGTCTTTGCCCGTTGTCGCAGCAATCCCCGCGTGTTGCAACCGGCGCGCACCCGCTTCCGAGAGCGCGAAAATCACGCTGCCATCGGGTGCCTGGCCGCGTAGCACCTGTCGCGCATCAGCGAGCCGCCTGAGCGTGCGTTGCGCCATCCGAATGTCGGAGGCCGTGGCGACTGGCGCTTCCAGCGACGGTGCACCGGTCGCGCCGCTGGCCCAGACCGCCCTCAAAGCGGCGCAATCGCGCGTTCTAAGGAACCCGAAGCGCGAGAGCGAGTGCAAAAGTTTTTGCTCCCGCTCTCTGGCGATGATGCGCCCGTCTCGCGCTGCCACGAAGTATCTCCAAAGTGGGTGTCGATATTTCGTATAGCGCGAAACAGACGATGTGCCCCCCTGTTCGACCTCCCATACGGCGGAGGTCGAACACGGGAGACGTAGCCGCTGTCGCGGCGAGCCACCATGCCCTCTGCGCAAAACTGGACGTTTTGCCGGGCATTTTCGCCACTGGACGTAGCTCATGTCTTGACGGCGGGGCGCCCCACGCTGCGCGCGGGCAAGGGGCCTGCCCGTCGCCGCTGAACGCGACACCGGCTTTGGTCGGCGCTGTGCTTGACTCAGCCCCCTTGCCCGCGCGCTGCTCGGGGCGCGGGCTCCGCCCCCATCCGGCTGCCGGGTGCTGGGCCACCCTCTGGAGACTGGGGCCTCCAGCGCCGGATGGCTCCCCCCGCACGCATTCGATTGGCCTGGGGGCCAATGCGCCCGCGTGGACTGCGTGCGGCCTCGCACTTGTCCCGGCCCGCGATGCGGTCCGGCTCCCCTACGTCTGCGCGCTTACGCTCCGACTGCGCACCTCCGGCTTGCAGGTCACGCACGACATGCGTCGTGCATAGGTCGCGGCCCACGTCCGCGACAGCGGCTTCGTCGTGGGTGTCGCATGGCTGCCGTTTTCCTGCCTGCTTCGCCCAACCGATGACGACTGTACGCATGGCGGTCCGCCATACAAGGGCCTTCGGCGCCCGTCCTGGTTTAGCGCGCCATAGCGGTCTTCATCGTCTTGACGGTCTTCCTCATCCATCTCCGCGCGCTCGTCGAAGACGTCATGGACCCATGCAGATCCTGTCAACGCAGCGCAGTGGCTGTCATCACACGCCGCCATCCCCCACGAACGATACGAACTGCGCAGACGACCACACCTTCTGGTCGCCCCGCTCCCGCCCGTGGAAGTACACCGGCCGGAAGCCAAATGGCCCATTCACCGGTTCGACCTCCAGCGCACCGCTCACATCGATCGGCAAAGCCTGCTCCGTCAACCGCTCCACCGCTATAAAGAGCTCGGTACCACCAAGCTCGAGCCGCAATCCATTCTTGGCAAGCAACTCGGCCCCGCTGATCTCCCAGTGGAAATCCGGCGCATGCGCGAACGGATTGCGCTGTAGCGGATCACCGACCTTGATGTAGCTGTCGATGTGCCCCTCGATCACGATCCGTGCGGCGGCGAGGTTGCCGATGTCGATCTCCACGCTATCGGCATCGCCATAGGTGTCGCTGCGAAAGCCGATGTCGGTGGTGCCTTCGCGCCAGCAGGATTCCTCCAGGTGCTCGAAGCCGTGGCCGCCAAAGCGGTGGATGGTGCCGTTGAGAATGCGGATGCGCCCCTGCCAGGCGGCCCAGCGGTAGCGATCCCGGATGCGGGCGCCACCCCAGCGTACGCGAATCAGCCGATCGGAGAAGCCGGCCTCCTGGTGCAGGTTGCGCTCCCAGATCAGGCCGGTGTGGTCATACGCGGCGAGGTATTCCCAACCGGCCTGGCCGAGGAACCGGTAGTCAAAGCGCGCGGGGCCTTGATGCGTGAAGGCATCGCCCTGGATATGGTTACCGCTGCGTACCAGCAGCGCCGTGTGCTCGCCGGTGCTGGCCCAGGTGTGGCGCGCGCGCAGGGCACGGCCAATCGATTGACGATCAAGCCGTTCAGCCAGCACGCCCGTCAGGCCACCACGCACACCGAACACCTGCACGCCAGGCGCGCCACCGGCAGGCCGCCCACGGTGCTCATCGCCACTGGCAGCCACGCCGAGCTGGTAGCCACGCGCAATGACATCGCGGTACAGCCAGTCGAAATGCCCCCAGCTGGAGGCGATCTCCACCAGCCGTTCGAGCTGCGGGTGATGCCAGTCGGGGATATAACGCCGCCCGCCCACGTGCGGCATGATCAGGTGCTCTTCCGGCGCGTCGATGTACGCGTCCCACAACTCCTCGATCGGCCAGCGGCCGAGTTCAACGGCGCTGCCCTTCATGTCTTCGTTCCACACCAGCGTGCGGTTGTGCTCGCCGCGCGCGTTGTAGGGGAAGCCCGGCGCTTCATCACCGAGGAAGACGACGTTGTGATCACCACCAGCGGTGGAGCAGCCGCACCACTCCTGCACCGGATACGCAACAAAGCGGCCCGGCTCGTTAAATGCGTTGACGGCATCCAGCCCGAGCTTCCAGTTGGCATCGGTGATCTGGAAATCGTTGACGGTGTAGCCAAACACGTCGATGCCGCCGATATCGCGCGCGTAGGCAGCGTTGTACGCGGGGCTGTTGGTGCCGACGGTGTCGTGGGCGTGTACGTGCAGGTCTGCATAGAACGCACGCGGCGCGTTGGGCGCGTCGAAGATCGACAACCAGGCCGTGGCCTTGCTCACATGTGGCGCGTCCAGCAGAACGGCCTCCAGCCGAAGCGTGCCGACATCCGTGGGCAGATCATCGATGCCGAGCGAGGCCCAACCGCCCTCTGGTACAGGGTAGTCGCGCTGGTGCACCGGCGTATCGCCATCCCAGGCCGTCAAGCGGATCGTGCCGCCCACATCTGAACTGATGTTGCCCCACCGGTCGAGCAATGACGTGCGCACGACCAGCGGCGTGCCCGGCCGGGCAAAGCGCGGCGCATGGAGCAACACCTGCGCGGGCTGACCTGCATGGATGTCGATCACCACGTCGCCCGGCACCGCCACGAAGCGTGAGGTGCCCAGCGGGTCGACATACAACCGGAAGCGGAAGCTGTCTTCGATGAAGGTCTGCACGCGCGTGCCGGGCCCGCCGCGCCGCCGGTCGCCCAGACGGATCAGGATGTGGTCACCCGCGTTCAGGTAACCGTCGACCACGTCAACGATGATCGCCTTCTGGAAGGGCCGCTCGTGGCCCTTCTGCTCGAAGCGTACGTTCAGCGCCTGTACGGTCGCAGGGCTCTGTCCAGGCACCAATGGGCCAGCCTGGTATTCGGCGCTGAGGTAGTTGGCGCCGGACGGGTCGGTGGTCTGAAACAGTGCCCAGTCGGAATAGAACTTGAAGGTGGTTTTCAGCCAGGCGCCGTCAGCAATGCCCGAAGCACCGACTTCATAGTCGATCAGGATCTCCGCCCACTCACCCGCCTCCAGCCGGCTCACCGAGCAGGTGGCGCGGCCGGCAAACGGCAACGCCTTGTTCTTTTCATACAGGCCTGCGGGCGCGTGATGCTCGCCCAGCCGCTCCCGCAAGGCGGCATAGCCTAACGCCGGGGATGCTCGGTCGTTCATGGAGTGACTCCGATCAATGGAAAGGCCACGGCGCACCCGCGTCCCAGACGGGGATGCCGAGATGCGCGTACCACGGCGCCATCACGAACACGCCATAGACGATGCCGATCAGCACAGACACCACGCCCACCTTTGCGTAATCCGCGGTGGTGAAGGTGCCGCTGCTGTAGGCCACCACGGCAGCGGTGATCTGCGTGGGGAGGATGTAGGCGAAGCTGTCGCTGTCGCACACCAGCAGCGTGAAGGCCACCGGATGCAGCCCCAGCTTGGGCGCGAGCGCCAGCATGATGGGCGCAATCATGGTGACGGCAGCCACGTTGGAGAGCATGGCGAGCCGCGCCACATGCGTGCCGATCATCACAATGAACAACGCCAGCCACCACGGGTGACCTTGGGCGAAGCGATACAACCAGTCAGCCACCCACGGCGCGAGGCCTGTTTCGCTGATGGCGGCAGACAGGCTCAACGCACCCGCCAGCAGAAAGAGCGTGCCCCAGATCGTACGGTTCTGGATATCCTTCCAGCCCAGCCCCGTCAGCCCCGGCACGAACAACGCAGCCAGACCAAGCAACGCCACGATCTCGGAAGGCAAGCCGTGCCACGACTCGGTCGCCCAGAGCACAGCCACCGCCGCGAACACCAACAAGATGGACTTGGCATGCCCACCCGCCGGCGGCAGCGCGGCACGCTCAGCTGCAATGGCAGCCGTACCGCCAGGCAGGCGCACAGCGCGCGACTTGAAGTAGAACTGCACCCACAGTTGCGTCAGCACGAACATGCCCAGGTAGGGCCACTGCAGCTTGAACCAGTCGAGATAGGACAGATGCAGGCCGAGCTGTTTCTGCAGCAAGCCCACGATCACCAGGTTGGGCAAATGCGCGGTCAAGATGCACATGCCGCTGATCATCGAGCCATAGACCAGCGACTGGATGACGATGGCCTTCTTGGCACTACGCTCGCGCGGCGTGTCGCCAAACAGATCGGCGATGCCATTGACCACCGGTAGCAGCGCCGCCGCACGCGCATTGGCCGCCGGCACCAGAAAACTCAGCACGAAGTTGATGGCAAACATCGACCAGATCACGCCATTGGCGGTGCTGGTCTTGAGCTTGTCGAGCAGCCACAACGCAATGCGGCGGTCCAGCCCTACCCCCTGCATGATCGACGAGAACAGGAACGCGGTCAGGCACAGGAACACCACCGGTGTGGCGAAGCCGCTGGCGGCCTTGGAGAATGGTGTGACAGCATGCGCGAGTACCAGCAGCGCCGGAATGAGGATGCCGCTTACCCCCACCGGCACCGCTTCGCTCATCCAGATCACGGCAGCCCATGCCACCACCGCCAGGGTGGCACGCCCCGCGGGCGACAGCCCCTCTGGCTGCGGCAACACAAACAAGACAAGCAAGAACGCCGCCCACGCCGCCAAAAAACCGAGGCGCGCCTTGAGCAACGGGCTGAGCCGCGAGCGAACGCCGGCGATCGCCTGACCAGATTGCCAGCCGGACTGCGAAGACAGCGATGACGGATCGACTGGACTGCTCACGATGACCCCATGACGGTTTGCTGGATGCACAAAGACACCATGCCGGTCAATCTGCTCCCTTCTGGAGCCATGCTACGGGCTAATCCCGGGCCGCCAACGAATCCGTTTGCATATCGTCATGCCCCGGCTGTACAAGCGCCCTTTTGGAGATCAGCTGACAGCGGGTTCGATACGCAGTTGCATGCGCAAACGCATCGCCTCGCCCGGCGCGAGAACACGCAGCCCCGTTCCTTCCCAACCCTGCGCGGCCAGATTGACCGCGTCGGCCACATGCGAGACGGGCTCTAGGCAGAAGTAAGGCTGCTCTTTCGGCGCATGCAGGATGAAATGATCGAGGGGATCGGCAGCGCGTATCGTGAGCGTTGCACTGTCGACGCGGGATATGGCGGCCTGCTGCCGCCAATTGCTGTAGTAGACGCTGAGGGCGTCGTCCGGCAACGCACGTGCGTTGCTGAAGTCTTCGCGCGCCGTGATCGGCTCGCTGCGGATGGCCACCTCGCCGGCATCGGTCGGCCACATCGTCGCCGCATCAAACTGGATGTGCATGCCGGCAGCGCGCAGGAAGTACGGATGAAAGCCGCCGCCTGCAGGCATATCACTGTCACCGTCATTGCGCAGCGTCATGACGGCGTCCAGCCCTTCCGCGGTCAACACCAGCGTTTGCGTGGCGGTAAATGCCCAGGGCCAGCTGTCGACGTCGGGCACGTGGCGCAGGCCGAGCACGATCGACGATGCGGTCAGTTGCTCGACCGCCCATGCACGTGCGTGCGCCAGACCGTGCATGGCATGCGGCTGGCCCGGATGCGGCGCGAGACGAATCTCGCGGCCACCCCATTGGAAGCGTCCTTCGCGGATGCGGTTGGAGAACGGCAACAACGGGTAGCAGCCCGCCTTGGGCCATGCCAACCCATTGAAGCCGTCACGCAGGCAAACCTCGGACATCGGCGCCAGCCAATCAATGCGCTGGCTGCCCTCGCCGGCCGAAGCCAGCGAGGCAATGCGGCCACCCGCCGCCGGCGCGACGACCATTGTCAATGCGCCGGCCCGCAGCGTATGCACCGGGCCAGGTGCCAGCCACGTCGTCAACGTCATCAGAAGAAATGACGAATGCCAACCATGCCGACGAACTGGCTCGGGCCGCTGGACGGCGTGCCGTTCTGCGAGTCACCCACCGATGCCACAGCGTTGACGATGCTGCCCGTCGAGCTCAGCGTCTGGCCGCTCGCTTTCTGATAGGCCTCAACCATGTAGAACGCCGTGCGCTTGGAGAACGAATACAGCTGCTCCATCGAGATCTGGTGATAGCGCGCCGCCTTGTCCACGCCGTTGCGCTTGTTCTCGGCGGTGTAGCTGTAGCCGGCGGCCAAAGTCAGTGCAGGCGTGAGCGCGTACGTGGCAATGGCACCAAACGTGTTGAACGACGCCGTCTGTGCAAACCCTACCGGCGAGGTGGCGCCCGGCTTGTACTGCACGTTGGAGTAGTTCAACCCCATCATCAGCTTGCCCACGGTGTAACGCGCAGCGGTACCGATGATCTGTGCGGTATCGGCTGTTGCATAGCCCTTGTTGATGGGCGCGTTGTTGGCGAAGTCACCAGTGTTGTTCTGGAAGGTCGGGACGTTCTTCAAGCGAATGTAGCCAGCCGACCAGGCGAACGCCTGGTAGTCGTAACGCATTGCCGCACTGAAGGCACTGCCGTTGGACATGCTGCCCGCCTGCTCGCCCATGCCGTACTGCAAACCCGCCTGGAAACCGCCGAACGTGGGCGACGTATAGGTGATCGAATTCGGCACACGCAGCGTGGTGTCCATCGCATCGACGTCGCCCGGGTGCGCACCGACAGCGCCCGTCAACACATTGGTCGGGCCCAGCGCGGCAACGTACTGGAAGTACGGCGTGTACTGACGACCCATCGTGACCTGGCCGTAGTCTTTGTTAGCGAGGCCGACATAGGCCTGGCGATTAAAAATGGTGTTCGCCTTGCTTAGCGCGCCCGTATCGGCTGCAAAACCGTTCTCCAGGCGGAACACTGCCGTGTTGCCGCCGCCCAGGTCTTCCGAGCCCATCAGGCCGAACTTGCTGGCGGCCAGGGCGCCAGAGTTCATATACGTGTTGGAATGCCCGCCCTGATTGCTCGAATAGGCAATGGCGTTATCGACCACGCCGTACAGCGTGACCGACGATTGCGCCGATGCGTGCACCGACAGCCCCGCGCATAGCAGTGCGGCGCATGCATAGACAGGTTTGACAGAAAATTTGGCTCGTGTGGTTTTCATCGTTGTTGTCTCGGTTTTGGTTATCTCCAGCACCTTGGGGAAACCGTGCATCTCCGGGCTCTCCGCGCCCGGTTGCGATGCACGGGGGATGCGGCACTAGGCCAGCAACTGCAGCGTCAGACGGCGCCAGCCGCCTGCAACGTTGTCGTCAACAATACGGGCCTCTGAGGCCTGCACCTGCCGCGCCTCGGCGGCGGGCAGCTGGATCTCGATGGTGTCTGTCTGCACCGGCATGCGGCCTTCGCGTGAGACATGCAGCGTGACCGTGAGCGCGTCTGACACCGCGCGCACGTTCCAGCGGCCCTGCTCGCCGTGCCGCCAGGCCTCGGTCTCGCCGTCGTCCTCGATGCAGCCGCCAACAGCCTCGCCGGCGCCGCTCGTGGGTACCACGAGGAAGGCACGCCGATCGGCACGCTTGTCGAAATGCTGCTCAGCCACGTTCAGCGCAATCACACCACCTTCGCGGATCAACATGACCGGCTGGTCCCACGGTGCAGGCAGCGTGACGGTTTGACCACCCTCGAACACCTCACCGCTCCAGTACGACACCCAGCGCGCACCGGCGGGCAGATAGACCGAGCGCTCGCGCTGCCCTTGCTCCACCACCGGCGCCACCAGCAGCGACGCGCCGATCAGCATGTCGTCGTTCTCTTCGTAGCAGCGGCGGTCCGATGGGAACTCGGCAAACGTCGGCTTGAGCACCGGCTCGTAGGCCTGCGTGGATTGCCACAGCAGCTCGTACAGATACGGAATCAAGCGATAGCGCAGCTTGATGAGCGAGGCGATCTGCGAGGTCACCTCTGGGTACATCCACGGCTCGTTGACGGTCTTGTCGTCGTTCCACGAGTGGATGGAGAAGCGCGGCAGGAAGGCGCCGAATGCCACCCAGCGCACCAGCAGTTCCGGCGACGGCGCCGGACCCGCGAAACCGCCAATGTCATGGCCGATGTTCGACACTCCCGACAGCGCCAGACCCAGGCCCATCTTGTTGTTGAAGCGCAGCGTCTCCCACGAGGTGTAGTTGTCGCCCGACCAGGTCTGCACGTAGCGCTGCATGCCGACGCCGCCCGAGCGTGACACCAGGAACGGCCGGCGCTGCGGCGCGTACTCAAGCTGTGCCTCGCGCGAGGCGCGCATCATCAGCATGGTGTGCAGGACCTTGGCTTCGCGAATCGGGTGCTTCTTGCCAAACCCCTGCGCGAAGGCATCGGGGGACCACACTTCAAACTCGTTGTTGTCGTTCCAGGTGGACGCCATGCCGTAGTCGAGCAACGCGCTCTTGACGTTGGCTTTCCACCAATCCAGTGTCTTCGGGTTGGTGAAGTCGAGATACGCACCCACCTCATCCCAGAACTGCACCCAGGCGGGCTCGCCATTGGCGTCGCACACCAGCAGGCCGGCTTCCTTGGCCTCTGCAAACTTGGGGTGATCTTGCAGCAGGCAGGGCTTGATGTTGGGGCACAGGCGAATGCCGGCATCCAGATAGCCCTGCACGAAGCCGCGTGCATCGGGGAACTTGTCGGTGTTCCAGTTGAAAACGTAGCGCTTCGGGCCGATCGATGTGTAACCCGACGACAGGTGGAACGAATCACACAGGATGTCGTGCTCGCGGCACCCCTTGATGAACTCGCCCATCTGCTCCTGCGCGTTGGGCGCGTCGGTATACGTCATGGTCGAGCCGGAATAGCCCAGGCCCCACTTCGGCATCCACGCCGGCCGGCCGGTCATCCAGGTAAAGCGGCGCGTGGCGTCGAGCGGCGTATCGGGCGAGGCGATGAAGTAGTAGTCGAGATCGCCGAACGGCGCCGCAAAGTAGCGATAGTGGCCGTGGTAGTTGTCCAGCTCGCGGCCCATGTCGAAGCTGCAGTCGGACAACGTGTCGTAGAACAGGCCGAAACCGGTGCCGTTCTCCGGGTGCCACGTCACATAGAACGGAATGTGCTTGTACAGCGGATCGGTCGTACGTGCGCTGTAGCCCATCGCGTCGATGTTGCGCATCTCGTAGCGCTGGTGCGCACGGTTGAGCTCACCAGCGCGTTCACCCAGGCCGAAGTACATTTCGCCCGGTTCGCGGCGCACGTAGTGATAGACCTGTTCATCCCAGTAGCCAAAGTTGTAGGCCTGGGTGGAGCGATCGTGCAGCACCGGCTGCCATTGGCCAGCTCGGCTGATCTCCCACGTGCAGAAGCCACCCGCGAGTGCAATGCTCAGGCGGATCTTGCTGGTCTGCACGTGCAATGTGTTGGCGTCGGACTGCAGTGCAAATTCCGGCAGCGAGAACCCGCTGAGATCACGTCGGTCACGCCCTTCGAGCGGCGTATCTTCGGCGCCCGGCGCAATCGACCACGTGGCCGGGCCACGCAAGTCACCGTGCGGCAGCACCAGCACACGGATGATGTCTTCTTCGAGCACGAAGACTTCAATCGCAGCGCCAGTGCTGCTGGCCAGGCGAAGTCGGTTGCCGTCTTGCGCCTGGAGTTCGAATCGGGGGGGATGCAGCATGGACATCGGTTTCAGCTCAATTTGAAGCGGAGAGTTTCATCTGGCGTGCAGCACGCTCTTCCTGAGATTGACCGCGGATCAGGATGATCAACAGCACGGCGGCAATCACGTCAAACGCGCCCAGCAGGCTGAACAGCGGGCCATAGCCAACCGTATCGGCCAAAGCGCCCACCACAGCAGTGAATGCCAAACCGCCGATCCAGCCGGACATGCCGGCAAAACCGCTGGCCGTACCCACTTCTTGCGGATCGAACACGTCTGCACTGAGCGTATTGACAGACACGGAAATCATCTGGTGCGCGAAACCACCCACGCAGAACAGCGCGATGGCCACATACGGCGATGCCACCAGCCCCACGCATGCCGGGCCGATCATCATCAGTGCACCCAGTACCACGCCGCCCACACGCGACCACACCAGCGGCAGGCGACCATACTTCATCAGCAGCGGCGACAGATAACCGCCGGCCATGCCACCCAGGTCCGCGGCGAGGAACGGCAACCACGCAAACATGGCGATCTGCTTCAGATCCATGCCGCGCTCCTTGAAGAAGTACAGCGGGATCCAGAAGCTGAGCGTCTGCCAGGCAGGCTCGGTAAAGAAGCGCGCCAGTGCAATCGCCCAGAAACGTCGCGACAACACGATCTCGGAGATCGGACGCTTTTCGCGCTTCCCGCCCGCCGAACGCAGTTGCCCGTCAGTGATGGTTTGCAGCTCTTGCTTGGACAACCGCGGATGCTCGTTTGGCGAGCGGTAGAAGGCGTACCACAATGCCGCCCAGAAAAAGCCCAGCGCACCGGTCACCACGAACGCAGCTTGCCAGCCGTGCCGCATGGAGAGGAACAACACCAGCGGCGGCGCCAGCATGGCGCCGAACGACGTGCCGACGTTGAACCAGCCCGTCGCCACCGATTTTTCCTTGTCCGGGAACCACTCCGCCACAGCCTTCATGCCCGATGGAATAGCGGCCGCCTCGGTCAAGCCCATGAAGGCGCGAAAACCTGCCAGTGACAGCCACCCCGTTGCGCCTGCATGCAGCACACCGGAAAACGACCACAACACGGCAAACAACGCAAAGCCGATGCGCAGGCCGATCAAGTCGACGATGAAGCCGCACACTGGCTGCATGAGCGTGTAGCCAAACTGAAACGCCATGACCACGTAACCATACTGCTGCGTGGTCATTGACAGATCTTCCTTGAGCGTTGGGGCCAGCACACCCAATGAATTGCGCGCCAAGTAGTTCATGATCGTGCCCAGACACACCAGCACGATGATCCACCAGCGCAAACCCTTGATGGTTTTCAAGATTCGTCTCCAGATATTTTTTGTATTTTTTTGGGCGGTCTGAGACCGCCCGGGGTCTGCCTACCTCAACGCACCAGACACGGACGCTTGTTGTTGAACGTCCAGTTGGGCACCAGGCACTGCATGGCGGCAGCATCGTCGCGCGCGCCCAGCCCGTGCTGCTTGTACAGCGCGTGCGCCTTCTCTACCTGGGCCATGTCGAGCACCACGCCCAACCCCGGCACAGCAGGCACGTCGATCTCGCCGCCCACGATCTGGAACGGCTCACGCGTCAGACGCTGGCCGTCCTGCCAGATCCAATGGGTGTCGATGGCAGTGATGTTGCCCGGCGCAGCAGCGGCCACGTGCGTGAACATCGCCAGTGAAATATCGAAGTGGTTGTTGGAGTGCGAGCCCCAGGTCAAGCCCCAGTCATCGCACATTTGTGCGACACGCACGGAGCCCTGCATGGTCCAGAAGTGCGGATCGGCCAGCGGAATATCGACCGAGTGCAACTGGATGGCGTGGCCCATCTGGCGCCAGTCGGTGGCGATCATGTTGGTGGCGGTCGGCAGGCCGGTCGCGCGGCGGAACTCGGCCATGACCTCACGGCCGGAGTAGCCGCCTTCGGCACCGCACGGGTCTTCCGCATAGGCCAGCACGTCGTGCTTGTCGCGGCACAGGCGGATGGCCTCTTCCAGCGACCAGGCCCCGTTCGGGTCCAGCGTGACGCGCGCGTCGGGAAAGGCCTCGGCCAGCGCGGTGGTGACGACCATTTCATCATCGCCGCTCAACACGCCGCCCTTGAGCTTGAAATCCTTGAAGCCGTAGCGGGCGTGCGCGGCCTTGGCCAGGCGCACGACAGCTTCGGGGGTGAGCGCTTCTTCGTGGCGCACACGGGTCCAGTCGTCGGTGGCGTCGCTGCCATCGGCATAGTCGAGATTGGTGCGCTTGCGGTCGCCCACGAAAAACAGGTAGCCCAGCACCGGCACCTTGGCGCGCTGCTGCCCCTGCCCCAGTAGGGCAGCCACGGGCACGCCCAGGTGCTGGCCCAGCAAATCCAGCAAGGCGCTTTCCAACGCCGTGACGGCGTGCACGGTGGTGCGCAGGTCAAACGTCTGCAGCCCGCGCCCGGTCGCATCGCGGTCGGCAAATTGCCGGCGCACGGTGTTGAGCACGTTGTTGTATGCGCCGATCGGCTGCCCCACCACCAGCGGTGTCGCGTCTTCAATGGTTTTACGGATCGCCTCGCCGCCCGGCACCTCGCCCACGCCGGTATGGCCGTCGGAGTCTTCCAGGATGACGATGTTGCGGGTGAAGAACGGGGCATGCGCGCCGCTCAGGTTCAGCAGCATGCTGTCGCGTCCGGCCACGGGAATGACCTGGAGGCGGGTGATACGCGGCGTGCGCAGGGTGGATTCAGCAGAGTTGTGATTCATGGCCGTCACATACGTTATCAGTCGTCATACAACATGGAGCGGAATATAATGGACGTATCAACGCAGAGCCACCCCTGGTAAACCCGAAACCCGTCCGGAGACAGCATGCCCACCCCAGGCTCCCCCGCAACGCTCGCGCGCCGCACCCAAAGCCTGGCGGAAGTGGTGGTCGACTACGTTAAGCAGCGCATCGCCACGGGCGCGTTGCGCATCGGCGACAAGCTGCCCACTGAATCGGAGTTGATGGAAGCATTGGGCGTCAGCCGCACTGTCGTGCGCGAGGCCATTTCACGCCTGCAGGCCAAGGCGCTTATTGAGACGCGTCACGGTATCGGCAGCTTTGTCCTGCCCCCGCGCCAGGACAACACCATCCAGTTGGGCACCGCCTCTACGCTGCACGAGATCCTGGCCATGCTGGAGTTGCGCGTGGCGCTGGAAACCGAATGTGCCGGTCTGGCCGCCCAGCGCGCCACGCCGGAGAATCTCGCCACGCTGCAGCAAGCGCTCGACGCCATCGAAGAAGACCAGGCCGCCGGCCGTGACAGTGCGGCGTCCGATCTGCGCTTTCACCTGAGCATTGCGCGTGCCACCGGCAACCAGCACTTCGTGACGGTGCTAGACCAACTGGGCAAGACACTGATCCCGCGCAGCCGCATTGACGCATCGCAGGTCGGCTATCTGAACTCGCAAGAGTCTCGCGCCACCGTCAACCGCGAGCACCGCAGCATCTTCGAGGCCATCTCCCGCAGGGAGCCGGAAGCCGCCCGTGCAGCCATGCGCATGCACCTGTCGAACAGCCGCGAACGACTGCGCCGTGCGCACGATCTGGCCGACACCTCGATATCGGAAGCCTTTACCTGAACCAGCCGGCAGCTGAAGGCGGAAGCGGTGCATTGGCACCCAAGTTGTACGATGTCTTATGACAAACCAACGCAGATTGGGCGCATACCGCACCCCGGCTGGTCTTGATAAAGATTTGCATTGTGTCGACGCCAGCCACGTAACCTGAATAGGCACCGACCCCTCGTGGGTGCGCTCCGGTCGCGGAAGAGAGAGCCGCGATCTACTTGGCCCTGATGCTGCTGTCCCGAGTGTCAGGGCGTTTTTCTTTGGGCACGCTCCCCAACCGCCCCTTCTTCGGCCAGCAAAAAAGCCCCGACTGGCGGGGCTTTGTTCTGCGTAGGGACGCTTTCAGCGTTGCAGCGCCATCAAACGACGCTTTCCATCACGCGGTCCAGGCAGAAACCCTGCCCGTAGATTGCGCGCAGGCGCAGGCCATTCTCGGTGCCCAGCAGCAACTTCTTGCGCAGGCGCGAGACATGCGTGTCGAGCGTGCGCGAATACGGACTCAACTCGCGGCCCCACAACGCCAGCTCAATATCTGCACGAGACAGCACGCGCCCGGCGTTTGCAAACAGCAGCAACGCCAGCTCAAACTCCCGGGCGTGCACTGCTACCGGCGTGTCCCGCAGGCGGATCGAGCGGTTCTGCCTGTCGATCGTGTAGGGCCCCAGACGAATTTCAGAGGCGCGCACGGCACGGCTGACGGCAAAGCGGCGGATCAGTGCATCGAGACGCGCCAGCAGCTCAGGCGGGCGAATATCACCCTGGAAGCACAGATCTGCGCCGTGGTTCAGTGCGTCGGCGGTCTCGACATCGGCCTGACCGTCGGCGAGGTAAACGATGGCCATGCCAGGGCCCACACGCTCACGCACGGTGCGCACCAGCGACAGGCCCGGCATGTCATGCGCATTTGCACCGACCATCAGCAGGTTGATGCCATGCACGTCGATGGCTTCGAATACCTGGCGGGAGAGAAACAGCGGCACGCATTCAAAGCGTGACGGCTGCAGCGCGGAGTGAATTGCCTGTTGGCGGGCGACATGTGTATCGATCAGGCCGATCTTCATGGCTCGGTCTCTTTCTGGAAAGGCCGCGAGGTGCATCAACCGCCTGCTTCGCGTAAATCAACTGCAAACAACATCGCGCCGGCGCGCATCAACCCGAACGATGCCTTCGCCGCGCAGAGCGGATAAACGCCGACCGGCCAGCCAGACACGCGCATCCTGCGGCAGATTCCCGTTGCCGCGCAGGGCTTGGTGCAGTTGCATGCGAAGGTGTTCGTATTCGCATTCGCTCAGCACATCGGTTGCTGTCTTGCTCAACATACGGTGCACCTCGGTTCGCCGGTCCTTCTTGCGTGGTTCGCTTCTGCCTGCGCTTCCGGTTCTCGCCCAGGTGCCGCCGTCTCTCGACCGGGTGCATCACCCGGGTACGTTGTGCCCGTCGGCCATTGAACTGTAGGGCCGCCAGACAAGCGGATTGCAAATGATTGAAAAAGGAAAGTGGCAGAAGCCGCACCGTGTGTGCGGTTGCCCATATGTCGCAGACGCCTGTGCGATCAGGCGTCTTGGTGAATCGGCCCGCGCGGCAGCCAGACCGTGAAGGTGGAGCCCAGCCCCGGTGCACTCTGCACGGCGATACGGCCGCCATGGCGCTCAATGGCGGTCTTCACGAAGACGAGGCCAAGGCCGCTGCCCGATGGTGCGTTGGCCTCCGTCTCGTGCAAGCGATGGAATGGCTGGAACAGCCTTGGCTGATCCGCCAGCGCAATGCCCACGCCCTGATCGGCCACGGCCACCGTGAACATCCCGTCGTCGGTCCCTACGGATACCGTCACCACCGAGCCCGGCGTGCTGAACTTGATGGCGTTGTTGAGCAGGTTGACCAGAGCACGCACCAGTAGACGCGGCTCGCCGCGCACGGGCGCTTCGATGTCGGCGTTCACACGCACCTCCACCTGATGACGATTCGCCAAGGCCCAGACCTCGTCGGCGGCATCGAGCACCAGGCCCACCAGATCCACGTCCACCAGCTTGAGCGCCTGGGATTCGGCGCGCGCCAGGTCGATGAAGGCGTCGGCCAGCTCCAGCGTGCGCGACGAAAGCTGCTCGATGCGCGAGAGCAGCACTTCGCGATCCAGCGCCCGCGAAGCATCGCGCTGCAGCTCGATGAGTGCAAGAATCGCGCTCTGCGGCGAACGCATGTCGTGCGAGATGAAGCGCAGCGCTTCTTCACGATGGCGCTCGGCCCGGCGCACGGGGGTGATGTCGGCAAAGCTGACGATGATGTCGATGGGGCGGCCAGCATCGTCACGCAAGGCGGCGGCGTGCATGAGCATCGAGCGGCCGTCGTGTGTATGCAGCTCGACCGGCTCCAGCTTGGCGTCGGGTCCAGCCAACCAGTCCGCCCAGTAACGCTCACCCGCGTTCGGGTCGGAAAATGCGCGCGCCAGCAGGCTCGACAGGTCACGCAGCGCAGCGGCGCGGTTCTGGCCCGGCGTGCTCGGCTGGCCGGCAAGCTCTGCGCTGCGGCCGTTGGCCAGGCGGATCGTGCCGTCGGGGGCGCAGATGACCGTGGCATCGGGCAAGCTTTCCAGCGCATCAGCCAGGAAGCGGCGCAGCCCGCGCAGCTTGTCGATGAGCGAGGCCACCGCATCCATGTGTGCGCCGAGCGTCCGGCCCGTGCGGGCCAGCGGCGCCGTATCGGTGAGGACACCGGGCTCGCGCGCGAGGCGATAGAGCTCGTCACGCAGGAAACGCAAGGCAGCCTCCTGCTGGCGCCAGCTCCACAGCGGATACAGCACCAGCGGCCCGACCAGCGCGGCAAACGGCGGCAGCCAGCGGTTACCCAGCACCAGCGCGCCGACTACGCCCAGCAGCAGCGCTGCCGCACTCGCCAGCGCCACCGCCAGCGCCATGCGTGGCGTGAGCCAGCGCACCGCGCACGCGGTCATCAACAGCGGCAGCAACGTCGTCACCCAGAACACACCGGTCGGCACCGGCAGGATGGCGCTGCCGTCGAGCACCGTTTGCGTGGCGTTGGCCAGCACCTCCACGCCGCTCATCGTGCGCGAAGTGGGCGTGGCGAAAATATCCGACACGCCCGAAGCCGTGGCGCCAATCAGCACCAGCTTGCCCGCGAACACTTCCGGCGGCACGCGGCCATTGAGCACATCCAGCGCGGGCACATGCCGGAACGTGCCAGCCGGCCCGGCAAAGCTCAAGCGGATATGCGCCTGCCGGGTCCACCCGCCGGCGTCGGTTTCCAGATCGAGCGTGGCTGGCGTCGACGCGGGTGCCTGTGCCGCCAGCCGCGCAAGTTGAACCGCCAGGTGGTCAAGCACATGCCCACGTGGGCCTTCAGCCAGATACACGCCGCGCACCACGCTGTCCGCGTCGGCGGCAGCATTGATGTGTGCGACGGTGGCCTCGATGCCGAGGAACGGGTAGTGATACACGCGCCCCTGCTCCGTGCGCTCCGGCAGCGCGGGCAGAATAACGTGCCCAGCCTGAGCGACGGCTGCAGCCAGGGCGTGATCGTCTTCGGGGTGTGCGAGGTCTGGCTCGATAAACAGAATATCGACGCCGATTCCCCGCGGGTGCGCCGCCCCCACACGCGCCAGCAGATCGGCCAGGCGGCGGCGCGGCCAAGGCCAGCGGCCCATTGCATCCAGGCTCTGATCGTCGATGGCGACGATGACGATATCGTCGCGCGCCGGATGCCCGTGCAGCGTGATCACGGTGTCGTACAGCGCCGAATCCAACCGCTCGACCACACTCCAGTGCACGGCACCGATCGTCAGCAGGGCAGCCAGCAGCACCAGCACGCCCCACTCCACCAGAGAGCGCAGCCTGCCGCGCGGAGCCGCACGCATCGGGTCAGCGAGGGTTGGTGCGACCGGACCAGTCATTGAGCAGGAGGTTGCCGCCGCCGCTCTGCACCGGGCTGCGCGATGAATCACCAACGAACGCGCCGACGTCGATGCGCTGCGGCTTGGCGTACACGACCGATGCCGGATCGCCCAGGTCAACGCCCGTACGGATGTAATACGTACCGGCCGGCGGCTGCGGAATGGCGGCTTCGCTGCCGTCGCTCACGATGTCGGCAACCGGCTTGGCGAAGGTGGGCTCGCTGGCGAGTTGCACACGCGTGCGTGCGCCCGCTGCCGCCAGTTCAGGCGTCAGCGCAGGCCAGTGGGCGTGCAGCATGCCGTCGTCACCCGCATCGACGGAGGCAGGCGGCACAGCGCCCGGTGGAATATCAAGCGTCTGGAAGCGCAATGCGTCGCTCCAAGGGCCGGTCTTGCCGCCCTCGGCCACCGAGCGCACACGCCACCACCAGGTGCCCGCGCTCAACGTCTTGCTCACACGCACGTCCTGCCCGTGCTCCTGGATTGCGGGCGATGCAAAGGTCTCTGCGTCGGCCACTTCCATGTCATAACTGCGCGCGTCCGACACCGCCGCCCACGAGAACGCCAGTTCACCGCTGCGGTAGGTTTTGCCACTCGCCGGCTGAATCGTGTACGGCGCCTCCGGGTGCAGGCGCACCGTAAAAGGCCGCGTGGCCGACGGGCTGGTCAGGCCGAGCGCGTCAATGCTCTGCACGACCAGCGTGTAGTCGCCGTCTTCGTCACCGCACAGGGTGGCACCCGGCGTCTTGCTGTGCTGATAGGCGCTCAGTTCGGTCAGGGCGGCGTCACGCGCAACGGCTGCACGGTAGGCAACCGCCCCTTTCACCGGCTGCCACGTCGCCCGGAAGCACGGCCGCTGCACCAGATCCGGAATGGCGTCGAGTTTTGGCGCCGCCGGTAGCGCCGCGCGCTTGAGGTGTCCGCCCGAAACCTGCACACCAAACCCGGCCTTGACCCCCTGCGTTCGGCGGCCAGCCTTGGTGGCCACCTCCCCTTCGAGCACGGAACTGGTCGACACGGACTCGCTCGCCTGCACGCGGAAGCGCGTGCCGCGCACGCCCGTCACAAGCGAAGGCGTGGAAATCTCATAGCGGCCGACGCCCGTTTTCTTGGGCGAAACGTTCGATTCGGCCTCGCCCTGCTTCACGTGCACACGCACGTCGATCAGCCCAGCACGTGCAAACGCGCGCACACGCGACAGCGCCACGCGGCTGCCCGGCGGCACGGTCACGCGTGTGCCGTCATCAAATGCGAGCGTGACGGCGCCCTTGTCGCCGGTTTCGATCTGCGCGTCCTCTGCGAGCTTCATGCCGGCCTGCAACGGCTTGCGGTCGGCGGTCGTGGCGTCGCGCGCAAACACGACCTGCGCCGTGGCCGGCACCACCGGAATGCGATCGAAGGGAATCCGCAGCACCGAGCCCGGCTGCAAGCGATATGGATCGGCAACGTGGTTGCGCTGCTGCAGCAGGCGCCAACCCTCGACGCTATCCATGTAGCGGTCTGCCAAGGTGATCAGCGTGTCGCCCGGCTGCACGCGATAGAGAAAATCGCTGCCGTCTGCACCGGAAGGTTGAGCAACCGCTGCCTGCCAAGCGCCCCCAAAAACAACAAACGCGCCGACAACCGCGGCGCGCCTGAATCCTTCGCGTCGAAACGCTTCAACCTGCTTCGCCATCTTCTTGTGTGGTTTCGAGTCGATAGCCATGCGAGTACACCGAGACCAGCCGCACGCCATTCTTCTGATTGAGATCCAGCTTGAGCCGCAGCTTGGAGATATGTGTGGCGAGCGTACGCGAATCCGGGCCGATGCTGCGCCCCCAGACGGCTTGCTCGATCAGCTCGCGCGGCACCAACTTGCCGACATTGCGGAACAAGTACAGCCCCAGGTCGAACTCCCGCGGCGACAACTCGACCTGCGAGCCGTTCAGCGTCAGCACACGTCCGATCGGGTCCACTGCATACGGACCCACGCGAATACGCTCAAGCGATTCGCTGGTGCGCGGCGCGGCGCGGCGCAGCAAAGCGCCCACGCGTGCCACCAGCTCGGCGCGGCGCACTGGCTTGATGACGTAGTCATCCGCGCCGGCAGCCAGCCCGCGCACCACGTCATCTTCGAGTGAGCGGTTGGTCAGGAACAGCACCGGCAGCGCCGGGCCGACCGTCTGCCGCACCCAGCTCACGAGTTGGATGCCGCTGATGTCCGGCAACTGCCAGTCAAGCAACAGCAGATCGAAGGTTCGATCCCGCAGCGCCTTGACGAAGGCGTCCCCGCTACTGAAAGACTCGCATTCGTATCCGGACGAAACCAGGATCTCTCGAATCAACTCCGATTGCGCCTGGTTGTCTTCTACCGAGGCAATTCGTATCGCCATCTGGACTGCCCTTTCCCCGCTCCGGGTCCGGCTGCTTAACCGGCTCCCGCCGCCGCTACATGGGACGCCGGCTCGCTCCCTTTGTCGTTGTGATCGGGGTCCCGGACCAGCGCATCATGGTTGGATCTGCTGGCCACCTCCGGCGCGGCACCGACTCCCGCGCAAGACCTTACCCAGGCCACCAACATGCCTGACATGTCGACTTGAGCCCAGGTCATCCTAAAAGGCCAACCCTGTCATATTGCAAACAATTGTGAAAACCTAGGCGCAGAGCCAAGGTTCTGTCGTGTTCTATCATTTTTTACCACGTTAGAACAAGGCAGATCCCTTCGAAAAGTATAGGACTCGGCTTATCGAATGACAGGGCTGCTGGGAATACATCGGCCCAGCATGCCCCACGAAAGAGGGGAATCACTAGCGCGCCCTCACCTCCAACCGGCGCATCCACGCCGCGGTTGCTGCCCAGAACCCCAGCGCCGCCACACTGATGCCCGCGCCCAAAAAGCACACGCCTGGCCACCCCGCCCACGCATACATCGCCGTCGAGGCGATCGCCCCCAACCCGCTGCCGGCCGCGTAGAACAGCATGTAGGCGCCGACCAGCCGGCTGTGCGCCTCCGGGTGCAAACGAAAGATCAGGCTCTGGTTGAGCACGTGAACTGCCTGTCCACCCAGATCAAGCAGGATGACACCAACGATAAGCCAGGCCAGATGCTGCAAACCCAATCCCAACGGCACCCACGCAATCAGCAGCAGCCCCAGCGCGACGGCGGTGGCCGGTTGCGCCCAACCCCGGTCTGCCAAACGCCCCGCACGTGCCGCCGCCATCGCACCAACCGCCCCCACCAGCCCGAACATGCCAATACCCGCCGTCGAAAACGCATACGGCGGCGCGCTCAACGCCAATGCCAGCGTGCTCCAGAACACGCTGAATGCGGCAAACATCAACAAACCGATCAGCCCACGCACCTGCAGCACGCGTTCGGTCAGGAGCAGTTGCCACATTGAGCGGAGCAGCGCGCCGTAGCGCATGGGGGCGGCTGCCATCGCCGGTGCTGGCAACCAGCGCCACAGCGCAGCCAGCATCGTCACCGAGATTCCCGCCGACACGGCATACACCGCGCGCCAGCCCCAGGCGTCTGCAATGACGCCCGCCGCCGCCCGCGCAAGGAGCAGGCCGATCACCACACCACCCTGCACCACGCCGAGCACACGGCCGCGCTCGGCCGCCGGCGCCAACGCTGCGGCGCAGGCGATCAAACCTTGCGTCATCGCCGTTCCCAGCAGGCCAACGCTTAGCATGCCCAGCAACAGCGGCCAACGTGTTTGCGCGAGGCTTACACCCAGCAGCGCCGAGGCCAGCAATACAAGTTGAGCCAATAGCAGCGGCTTGCGTGGCCAACGGTCGCCCAGCGGTACAACCAGCGCCAACGCCAGCGCGCATCCCGCCTGCGTTGCGCCGATGATGCCGCCGGCCCAGGCATCGCTGAGCGCAAAGTCGCGGGCCAGCGCATCGAGCAGCGGCTGCGCAAAATAGACGTTGGCCACGCTGACCGCCGCACACGTCGCCAGCATGGCAACCCAGGCCCGCGACAAAGCGCCTGCAGGCACAGCGCCCTCCCCAGGCAAATCAGTATCAAGAGAATCGACAGACATACACGACCCCATCTTGTTTCAATTTAAAACCAGATGAGTCTAGGCAGACTTGTTTTATCATGCAACCACTTGATCGACACGGCCATTCGCGGCCAATGGACCATGGTTCAACGCAAACGCTTCGATGACTCCACCTGCCCCGTCGCGCGCGCGCTCGATGTGATCGGTGACCGCTGGATGCTGCTGATCGTGCGCGACGCCTTCGACGGCCTGCGCCGCTTCAGTGAATTCCAGAAGAGCACCGGCGCGGCCCGCAACATCCTGGCCGACCGCCTGCGGCTACTGGTTGAGCACGACATCTTTGCGGTAGCCCCGGCTTCCGATGGCACGGCGTATCAGGAGTACGTGCTGACCCCCAGGGGCGAGGCGCTCTTCCCTTTGGTCGTGGGTCTGCGGCAATGGGGGGAAGCGCATCTGTTTGCGCGGGGCGAGAAGCACTCCGTACTGATCGACAAGCAAACAGAACAACCGCTCGCGCCGATGCAGCCCGTGGCCCGTGACGGCCGTGCGATACGGGCCGCAGAAACTGAGGTGAGAAAGGTGGCGATCAAAGCGCGCAGCTAGGCGCGATGCCAAAGAAAAAGCCCCGAACCAGTCGGGGCTTTTTTGCATTCTGGAGGCGGAGGCCGGAATCGAACCGGCGTACACGGCTTTGCAGGCCGCTGCATAACCACTTTGCTACCCCGCCAAGGGCTCAACACCGCATTGTAGCAATTCGTGAAGAACCGCGTGCTTGCCGTGCCGATAAAGAAAAAGGGAAGCAAGGCTTCCCTTCGGGATTGGAGCGGGAAACGAGACAGGCACTAGGGCGCTAAATCCTTGTTTCCCAATCACATTCTTCGCCGCCGTGAGCAGCGAAGGCCTGAATTATAGCCTTGTTCTTCGCCCTCGGCAACAAAACTCATCCAACAACTTCCATCAGCGTCCAAGGACTGCCATTTCATCCCCTGACAACCGACGCAGAATACACGGCTACCAGAGGCCCGCCCCTGCAACGCCGCTCGACACTCAGGTCTCCTTGCGTCAGGAATGGCATCAGCATCGAACGTTGAGACCGCGCTTGGTTTGATGCCGTGCGCACCACAGCCCAAGGCTGTTCGTGATGAAGGCCAAGCGGCGAGCAAGGAAAGATGGGGCGCATGTTCACATCACCTGGTCAGCTGGCGACCGTGTGGGAGCGGCGCGCAACAGCCTCAAACTGGCCACAGCCCAGGATCGCTGGATGCTATGTCGATATATCAGGATGCCAGAACAAGCATCACACGCGCGGTTTTCTCTGCGTCCCTCTGGACGTTGAGCAACGACTGCGCCCCAGCGCGACTTGTGAAACCGTAGGGATATCAGACCATAGCGAATCGGTCTTGATACGCCTGACGCACCCCATGACGCTGGCACCGTGAGCGCCATTGTCGAGCGTGCTTCTTCCTTGTTACTCGACGGGCCGGCAACTGGTCGATTCTTGCACATTGAGCAAGAGAGGGCCACCTGTGGCGGATGCCATGATCTCGTCCGCCCACGTTCCGGGGCATTCGTCCCTGGCATCCGCCACAGGCATAACGACACAACAGCCCTTGGCAGGGCGAGAAAGGAGCCGGTGATGTAGCGCTTCCGAAAGGAGACGAAAACATGCACAAGGAGCCACCATTATCAAAGGTGTTCTATCGTCCCATCGAAGCTGCCATACGGTGGGCTGGGTTGTTGCGGTACAAGGCGTCGATCCTCGCCTCGATCGCATCACCGCGGTGCCTGCCGCAGACATTGGACTGCCCGCGATGGAACGAGTGTCGGCTGTACTCGGAACGCATCTACGACGGCATCCTCAACTCGGAACTGCCCTTTGGCAAGAACGGGATCACGCTCAATGACCCAGAGTTGGTGAGTTCACCCGATCTGACCATCCGCCACGTCGATCTGAAACGCTGGATGCGCACTCACTATCCTGAGCATCGACCCGGATTCCTGTTCAGCCGCAGCGAGCGCATGGCGCATCCCTCCATCACCCTGGAAACAGGACAGGCAATCCTGCTGGAACGGCAGGCTCTGCAGGCCGCGCTGGACCATAGCCGGCGTGAGATGCGCAAACTTCAAGCGCAACACGAAGCCTTGCTCAAGCAGTCCGCGGTGCTGTTGGCATCCAAGCAGTGCGCGATCAGTGATCGAGCGGAGACCACGTACCTGAACATCATCGGTGGCATGCTGACGCTGATGCTGGGTCAATCCCCATCGGGTGTGCCGTACTCCAGCTTCAAGACGCAGGAGGCAATCGTCACCGCATTGCTCGCCCACTATGGCGGCACCATGGGCATCACGGAGCGAACCTTGAACGGCAAGTTCGCCAACGCCAGGAAGAATGTGCGTAGCGCAGCCGCGTGAATTCTTCCATCTTGTATGTGCAGTCTCGGAGATTGCATTTGCAATGTCTTTTTGCAGCCATGTCTATTGAATAGAGGTCACGCCAACAAACGCCACTGAGCGTTCAGGAGTGACCGCCATGTCGCAAGTACCTGTACTGCCACCGCACGAGCGCCGCATCCTGCGGCTCGATGAAGTTGAAGCGAAGTCCGGCTTCAAACGCGCCCACATCTACAACCTGATGAAGAAGCGCCAGTTTCCACAGGCGTTGCGCCTTGGCGTGCGCGCGGTGGGCTGGGATTCGGTCGAGATCGATCAGTGGATCGCCGAACGCCTTAACAACCGCACCTGACTCGCTCCCCCTCGGACTTCCCATCGCCAAACGGAGAGCGCCATGCAGGTCGTATCCATCATTTCAACGAAAGGTGGCGTCGGCAAGACGACCACGGCCGCCAACCTCGGCGGGCTCGCCGCGGACGCGGGGCTGCGCGTGCTGCTGCTCGATCTCGACGTGCAGCCCACCTTGTCCTCCTACTACGATCTGGCTCACCGCGCGCCCGGCGGCATCTATGAGCTGCTGGCGTTCAACGAGCGCGGTCTCGACCAGCTCGTGTCCCGCACCATCATCGCGGGCCTGGACCTGGTGCTCTCGAACGACCACCGGGGTGAACTGAACACCTTGCTGCTGCACGCGCCAGACGGGCGCCTGCGGTTGCGCCACCTGCTGCCGGCGCTGGCGCCGCTCTATGACCTGGTGCTAATCGACACCCAAGGCGCGCGCTCGGTGCTGTTGGAGATGGCGGTGCTCGCCTCCGGCCTGGCGCTGTCACCCGTGACCCCGGAAATCCTTGCGGCCCGCGAACTGCGGCGCGGCACCATGCAGTTGCTGGAGGACATCGCGCCGTATCGGCACCTTGGCATCGAACCGCCACCGCTGCACCTACTCATCAATCGTGTCCACCCCGTGTCCGCCAACGCACGCATGATCCAGCAGGCGCTGCACGACCTATTTCAGGATCACACGGGCATCCGCGTGCTGGGCACCGACGTGCCGGCCATCGAAGCCTATCCGCGCGCTGCAACCCGCGGCATGCCGGTGCATCGCGTCGAGTATCGACAGCCACCAGGCAGAGTTGCGCCCGCTGCGCTCGACACCATGCGCACGCTCGCCGGCGAACTGTTCCCGCAGTGGCAAGACAGATTCGCCCGCGTGTCCGGCCGTCCTCCACGTTCTATTGAAACCGGGAGGTCCCGTGGCGAGCGCACATGAACTGTCCCGTGGCCACAAGCGACTGCGCGCCCTGATCGAGTTTGCGGTGAGCGAAGGCTGGCACGTCAAACGTACTCGGGGTGGACACCTCAAATTCACCAAGACCGGCTGCGCCGCCATCTACACCAGCTCGACAGCGAGCGATTACCGGGCAGACCTCAATGCCCGTGCGCAGATCCGCCGAGCCGAGCGCGAGGCCCGCATGGCCCGGCCCGCCAACGCCGAGGGATGCGGCCATGGCTGAGATGACCTCCCAGGACATGGCCGGCAAGCTGCTTGCCGCCGGGTTCGAGCGCAGTGGGCCATCGGCCACGGCTTTGAGTGACCCCATCGCCGACACGCCGATGGTCGTGACGCTGGACCAGTTGCGGCCCTACGACCACGATCCCCGCAAAAAGCGCAACTCGGCCTACGATGAAATCAAGGCCTCCATCCGCGAGCGCGGCCTGGATGCGGCGCCAGCCATCACACGCCGTCCTGGCGAGGCGCACTACATCATCCGCAACGGCGGCAACACCAGGCTGGCGATCCTGCGCGAACTCTGGACAGAAACGAAGGACGAGCGCTTCTTCCGCATATCGTGCCTGTTCCGGCCGTGGCCTGCGCGCGGGGAGATCGTCGCGCTGACCGGGCACCTCGCCGAGAACGAACTGCGTGGCGGCTTGACGTTCATCGAGCGCGCCCTCGGCGTCGAGAAGGCGCGCGAGTTCTATGAAGCGGAAAGCAGCACGACCTTGAGCCAGTCCGAGCTGGCCCGTCGCTTGGGCGCCGACGGCTTCCCCGTGCAGCAGTCACACATCAGCCGCATGGCCGATGCGGTGCGCTACCTGCTGCCTGCGATCCCGACCGTGCTGTATGGTGGCCTCGGTCGCCACCAGGTCGAGCGGCTGTCGGTCATGCGCAAGGCCAGTGAGCGCACGTGGGAGCACTATGCCAAGGGCCGCTCCCTGCCGCTCGACTTCGACAGTTTCTTCCAAGAAGTGCTGTCGCAGTTCGATACCCAGGCCGACGAGTTCTCGCCGCAGCGTGTGCAGGACGAGTTGATCGGTCAGATGTCCGAGCTGCTGGGCATCGACTACGACGTGCTTGCCCTGGACCTGACCGAATCCGAGAGCCGCCACCGCGCCCTGGTCAGCGACCCAACCCCGCCATCGGCGCCGCCGGCATTGCCTGAGCCTGGGGCCATCGCACGGCCGCCGATTGAACCGGCACCGTCCCCCGCCACAGCAGCACATTCTGCAGGCCACTCTGCCGCCGCGCCGACAAGGCCCCAGGACGATGCGGCCCCGCGTGAGGCATCCGCAGCCACCCCTGCGGCAGCGGCTGGCGATCTACTTGACGAGCACATCGTCTCTCCGGCACCCACGACGCAGCGGCTCCAGTCCATCCAGCGCATGGTCGCCGACCAGTTGGGCGATGCGCTTCCGCCCGACTTCTCGGCCAACGTGCTGCAGTCGATTCCCGTGCAGGCCGGTGGCCTCTATCCCATCTCGGACATCTGGCATATCGACCCAGGTCTCGACGCACCCGGCCGCCTGCGCGTCCACATCGCGCAGTTCGCGCGCGAGATCGCGGGCGAGGTCGACCTGGACGCGTGTGTCGAGGATCGTTCAGATGGCATCGGGTTCGCGTGTCGTGCCCCGACCCAGGTTTCGTCGCCGCTCGCACGTGCCGTGCTCGCGCTGCTGGTTTCCCTGGCCGGTCAGCAGTCGGCCGACGTGGGCTTGGACGGCGGGCACTTCGTCACCGACCTGCCAGCGCTGTTGCACGGCCAAGGCCAACGTCATGCCGACGGGGCCCGGCGATTGAGCGACACCGCGCTGGTCAAGCTGTTTCGTCTGCTGCGGCTGGCCCGGCGCCTGCTGGATCTGGAAGCCGGCGCTCTCGGTCCTGGGACCTGAGCGAGGGAGGCCCGCATGTCCGCACCTAACCCACTCAACCAGGCCGTCATCGCGCAGGCGCTCTACGATCTGCGCAACGGGCAACTGCGCCGCTGCAAGGCGATGGGATTCGGTGAGGAAGAATTGGATGCGCTCAAGCATCCGGCGCTGATCAGCGTACTGGCCAATGCCAGCGTCTCGTGGTGCTCTGTCTCGGTGAACCGGGAAGTGCTCCGGCGATTGCTCAAACAGGCGCAGGACGTGGAGAAGGAGATCGCCACCGTCGATCGCATGTTGCGCCTGGGGGCCAGTACGGAAATGGCGAGCCGTTTTTATGGGCTGACGCACCAGGAAGTCGCGCTACGGCGTGAAGTTCTCGGCCTGCCCAAACGCAAGGGGCGCCATCCGGTTCTGGACGAGGAGCAGGACACCGAGCTGTGGCGACGCTGGAAGGCCGTGACCAGCAGCAGGAATGTCGAGCTGGAGGATGAGACCTCGGTTCTTGATGCGGCAATGGACCTCGCCGAAGGCATGGAACTGCCGCTGTCGGTGGTCTGGGCTGCGATCAAGAACTGGATCGATCAGGGATTGGGTTGAGTCATGGCCGTGGACGACGCTGCACCACGAGCACCACGCCAAGGCCCGGTCGCCCTCGCTGATCTGTTCGACAGCGCGCTGAAAGACCTTGCACCGAAACCTCGCCCGCCCGCGTCCGCGCCAGCTCCCGCATCCGCAACATCTCCTGTCTCCGCAACCGGCGACGGTTTTCTGTTCAGCGGCAATCGGCACGAGAGCGTGCCGCGACGGCTGTTCCTGGACCGACGCCTGACGCCGCTGGAACGCAATGCCTGGCAAGTCTTTCGGATGATGCTCAACGAGGATGGGGTCACGGCGTTTCCGACGTATGAGCAACTTCGCCCGTGGCTCGCGTCAATGCCCTGCGCCGGACAGGCCTCTCACGAGACCGTGGCACGGGCGCTGACGCTGTTGCGCCTGACTCGCTGGTTGAGTCTCGTGCGCCGCAGGCGTGACCCCAAGACCGGGCGCATCCTCGGCAACCTCTACGTCCTGCACGATGAGCCCCTGACGCCTTTCGAGGCGATGCAGCTCGACCCGGACTACTTGGAGCTCGTCAGCCAAGCCCTGGGCCATTCGGCCAAGGCCGTCCAGGTCGTGGGCTTGCACACCCTCAAGGAAATCGCCGAAGACCCGTTGTTGTCTGGCCGCACGTTGCCCTCGCGGCTGCAGGTCCTTGCCGAACGCCTCGCGAGCCAGGGCATTGGGTCGCAGGAGAGTTATCCACAGAAGGATAGGGTTCACGATTCCGAAGAAGGGGCGCCGAGCCTTCTTCGGAATTCTGATGACCCCTCTTCGGATTCCGAAGCAGGGCCGAAACCCGCGTCAGACGGCGCTCTTCGGAATCCGAAGCAGGACCGTACTGTACGTAGTAGTCGTATGAATGAAGTACGTACTACCGCGCGTGAGCGTGGGCAGGCGCGTGCGATGCCAGGAGTTCGCCTGCCTGATCGCTTTCTCGGCTTGAAGGAAGAGCAGCAGGCCGCCGCCATCGTGGCATTGCAGCAGGTCGATGCTCCGCTACGCCAGGCCGTGCTGGACGAATGGGCGGATCGCTGTCGCGGCAGCACCATCCGCAACCCGGCAGGCTACCTGTTCGGCATCATCCAGCGCGCCATCCGTGGCGAGTTCAACGCCTGGGCCAAGCAAGCCGGGTCAGCACCGCCACCTGCCCCTGCACGAGATGCACCGCCTGAACCACCGCGCAATGTGGTTCCACCCGAGGTGGCCCGGCAGCACATTGACCGGCTGCGCGACCTTCTGCGCAGTAGCTGAGCGCGACGAGCGACAAGGGCGTGAAGCAGACGTCGATGGCCGTCAGTAGAGCTATCCCCAGGGGATAGATGTACTACAAGCTGTAACGCCGACAGGCACGGCATGGCACTTCGGTCCAGGGGGGCCGTAATGGCGTCGGTTGCATGAGCGCACGCACCATTTGCGCGAGCAGCGCTCCATGGCTTTCGATGGAGCTATCCCCTGGGGATAGCTCGTGTCACAGGCCACCGCTGCCACGACAACCGGGTCCCGGTTCATTTCGGTTTGTTGACTGACTGCCTTCCGTTGCGTGCCGATCCTGACCGCTCCTTTTCCCAAGCGAGCGGACGCCATGGCAACCAACGAACCTCTGCAACTCAATCTCGGCTCTTTGCGCAGCGCGATGTCGCTGACGCTTCACACCCACCACGCCTCGCGCATCTGGCATGGCCGCGCCGCCGCCGAGGGGCGACCCGGCATCGTCGGCCTGAACGGCTACATCGCCGTGATGAACAAGATGAAGCGCGGCTCGGAGCAGGACGACCCGTACAGCGACTGGTGGATGTTGCGCATCGAGGAAAAGCTCGACCAGACCAGGACCACGTTGCAATCGCTGCGCGAGCAGGTTGACCAGGCACTGGCCGGCGTGCCTGCGGCGTTGAGCCTGGGTGAGAACCTCAACGTGCAGCCGGTGAAGCTCCCCTTGTTCGTGAACGCGCAGCTCGGCTTTGCCGCCGTCTATCTGCTGGCCGACTACGACGACATCGCCCGCAAGCTGATCCTCGCCCACCACACCGCGCTGATCGATCGCTCGACGTTGGAGCGCTGGCTCAACGAAGGTGCCCACGCGCTGCGCAGCCTGTTCAGCCTGGCCCAGCAATACCGCTACTCGGGCTGCACCCGCGACGACTTCGCGGCCAAGAACGCCGCAGCTCGGGCAGCATTGGAGAAGTTCGGCGAACTGCCGCAGGACGTGCTCGAAGGCATGCGCCGCTCGAAGTTTGCGCCGCCCGTCGTGCGCCGTGGTCTGCAACAGCGTGGTGATAGCGCTGCCGCAGCCGCATCTCCCACCGACGAAGGCGCTGCCGCCGATTCGGCCGAGGCCAAGTCCACAGCCGCCGGCGAGGACGAACCGGCATGAGCGACCCGAACCGCGAACCGCGCTACTTCCGTCGTCTGGAACAGCCAGCCTTCATGCGGCTGGAACACGCGGCCTCTCTAAAAGGCCTTTTAAAGCCTTTTAAAGGTAAAGGGGACTTCGAGGCCTGGGCCAGCCAGTGCTTCGCCATGCGCGACGAGTTGATTGCCCTGGCGCAGCGACAGGTGCTGCCACAGGCGTGCGGGCATCCCTTCCACCTGCTTCCCGTCGAGCTGGCCCAGCAGACCACTGGCGCAGGCACGACCTTTCTTCGCTGGCGCAAGCACGATCGATCGGCCATGGGCGTGGCGTTGTGGCAGGAGCTGATGGCGAGCCCCAGCACGCCGGTCAACCTGCTGCACGACCTGCACGAGATCGAACTGCAGCGCGTCATGCTGAACATGCAGATCAGCCTGCTGCACACCCTGGGCAGGCAAGCACAGGAATGCGCCAGCAAGGCCGCGCAGGCGGACAACACCTACCTGCGCCGGCTCGCGTCCGTTCCTGCCGCAGTGCGCGATCGGTGATTGCGCCTGCCATCCGAGCACGCGCCCGAGCCCAACGAGGCACGGGTATTTCAACCACCACGGAGATTCCAACATGAGCACACAATTCATCGGCGAGGGCAACATCGGATCGCCTCCCGAGTACCGCGAATTCCCCAATGGCAACGACGATCCTCGCCGGTTGCTCCGGCTGAACGTGTACTTCGACAACCCCGTCCCCACCAAGGGCGGCGAGTTCGAGGACCGCGGCGGCTTCTGGGCGCCGGTGGAACTCTGGCACCACGACGCCGACCGCTGGCAGCAGCTCTACCAGAAGGGCATGCGGGTGCTGGTCGTCGGCCGCATGGAGCGCGACCCCTGGACGGACAACGAAGATCAGCCGCGTGAGACTTGGCAGGTCAACGCGCGCAGTGTCGGCATCCTGCCGTACCGCATCGAGTCTGTGGCCCTCAGCCCGAAGCCACAGGAGGCAGAGCCGAAGCCCCAGGCCACCCAGGAATCGACGGCGCCGAAAGAGACCAAGCGCAGGAAGTGATCGGGCATGGAGGGCGGCTGCCGCAGTGCTTCGCCGCCCTCCATGCGCTGCGAATTATCCCCAGGGGATAGCTCCACCAACGTCCACCGAGTTCCACGCGCGCTCCCGGAAATCGCGGCTCTCGGCCCGCACACTTCCGGCCACGCACCTTCCCCGCACTCGCCATTTCATCGGCGTGAAAGCGGTCGCTGCCGCATGCGGCTTGTTTGCTGCTGCCAGGGGCTGCGCTCGGCATCCTCGATCCCAGCAACTCCATGAACAACAGGAATCGGGATGGACGGATATGCGGCTGTTCTTGTGCGAGAAGCCCTCCCAGGGCAAAGACATTGGCCGGATTCTCGGCGCCACGCAGCGCGGTGAAGGCTGCCTCAACGGTTCCGGCGTCACGGTCACCTGGTGCATCGGCCATCTCGTGGAGGCGGCGCCGCCCGAGGCCTACGACGAGCAGCTCAAACGATGGTCCGTTGAGCAGTTGCCCATCATTCCCCAGCACTGGCGGGTCGAGGTCAAACCGAAGACCGCCACGCAATTCAAGGTCGTCAAGGCGCTCTTGGCGAAGGCGACTCACCTGGTTATCGCCACCGATGCCGACCGCGAGGGCGAATTGATCGCCCGCGAGATCGTGGAGCTTTGCGGCTACCGCGGCCCCATCGAACGCCTGTGGCTGTCGGCGCTCAACGATGCGTCCATTCGGGCGGCACTGGGCAAGCTGCGGCCTTCGGCCGAGACGCTTTCGATGTACCACTCGGCGCTGGCGCGCTCCCGTGCGGATTGGCTCGTGGGCATGAACCTGAGCCGGCTGTTCACGGTGCTGGGGCGACAGGCGGGTTACGACGGCGTGCTGTCGGTCGGCCGCGTACAGACCCCGACGCTCAAGCTCGTTGTGGACCGCGACCGCGAGATCGCGCGCTTCGTGTCCGTACCATACTGGGCCATCGCCGTGTCCCTGTTCGCAGGCGGTTCGACTTTCGCCGCGCAATGGGTTCCACCCGATGCGTGCACCGACGACGCAGGCCGCTGCCTGCGGCAGCCGGTCGCACAGCAGACCATGCAGCAGATCCGCGCTGCGGGCAGTGCCCACGTCGTGTCGGTGGAGACTGAGCGTGTCCGCGAAGGCCCGCCGCTGCCGTTCGACCTGGGCACCTTGCAGGAAGTGTGTTCCAAGCAGCTTGGGCTGGACGTGCAGGAAACCTTGGAGATTGCCCAAGCCCTGTACGAGACGCACAAGGCCACGACGTACCCCCGCTCGGACTCCGGCTACCTGCCCGAGAGCATGTTTGCCGAAGTGCCCACCGTTCTCGACAGCCTGCTCAAGACCGATCCCTCGCTGCGCTCGATCATGGGCCAGCTCGACCGCTCGCAGCGCTCGCGCGCCTGGAACGATGGCAAGGTCACGGCGCACCACGGCATCATCCCGACGCTCGAACCGGCGAAGCTCTCCGCCATGAGCGAGAAGGAACTGGCCGTGTACAGGCTCATCCGGTCGCATTACCTGGCGCAGTTCCTCCCTCACCACGAGTTCGACCGCACTGTGGCCAAGTTTTCGTGCGGGGGGCAGAACCTGGCGGCCACGGGCAAGCAGGTTGTCATCCCGGGTTGGCGCCAGGTGCTCGCCGAGCCGCAGGCCGAAGACGGTGATGGCGAGGGCGATACTGCGGTCCGCGCCCAGGTGCTGCCCGCGCTGCCGAAACTGTATGAGGGCCTGGCATGCCAGGTGGCCGACGTCGATCTCAAGGCACTCAAGACGCTGCCGCCCAAACCGTACACGCAAGGCGAGTTGGTCAAGTCCATGAAAGGCGTCGCCAAGCTGGTGTCCGATCCCCGCCTGAAGCAGAAGCTCAAGGATACGGTTGGCATCGGCACCGAAGCGACGCGGGCCAACATCATCGGCGGCCTGATCGCTCGCGGCTACCTCGTGAAGAAGGGGCGCGCCATCCGCGCCTCGGATGCGGCTTTCACTTTGATCGATGCCGTGCCTGCGGCGATTGCCGACCCTGGCACCACCGCCGTCTGGGAACAGGCGCTCGACATGATCGAGGCCGGACAGCTCACCCTGGACGTGTTCATCGGCAAGCAGGCCGCGTGGATTTCGCAGTTGATTGCGCAGTACGGCAGCGCCTCCCTGTCCATCAAGGTTCCCCAAGGGCCGGCATGCCCGCAGTGCGGCGCACCCACGCGCCAGCGCAGCGGCAAGAGCGGCCCGTTCTGGTCGTGCAGCCGCTACCCGGACTGCAAAGGCACGCTGCCAGTCGAATCCGGCAGCTCCAAGCGCGGCGCCTCGCGCCCGCGCCGTAGCGGCCGCAAAGGCTCCTGACCGCCCCCGTTCCCCGTGAGCCGTGCCCGCCTTCGGCGGCGTGGCCCCTGTCCCGCACTCCGCCGCATGCCCTGCGGGACGCCCAGCGCGCAACGCCTTCTTGATCCGTGTGCGCGTCCCGCCCAGCCGTCCCCGGCCGCGGGACCTGAAGGTAGCTTCTCTGCGAGCCGCACCACGCGCGTTCTGTTGATCTGCGTTTCTTCCGCCCTCTGCGAAGGGTCTCCCGGTGGCTTGCCAGGCTGCACGAGCCACCGGGAGACCCTTCGTGGTCAGCGGTAATCGGTGCCGGTGCCCGCCGGTGCAAAAACGGGCTCCCTTTGTGCGCGGATGTGCGCCAGACGATGCCGGCCCCAGCCACGACATGGGCCGGGTGTGATTGCTTGATGAGCAGACGGTTCTAGCGACGACCGGGCCTGCCAATCAGCCCACGGGTGGTTCCTCTTTTCTCCCGAGCCGAAGGCCGTTGGGCCTTCGGCGCCATTCTCCTGCCCATCAACGTCCCGGCCCGGCCATTGGCCTGGGCCACACGAACAGGAGAGACGACATGCACCCTCAACCTTGCGCACCGCTGCTGTACGGCAGACGGAGGTCGAGAACGGCATGCCCGCCTATCGCGCGGCCATCGCCAATGGTACGCTCGGCTGCAGCCGAGGCCGTAGCCCAAAGGCTGGACTACCTCTTTTGCAGAGGTAAACCTCGGGATGAACTGGGCGAAAACATGCCTTATGTGCCCGCCTTACGGCGAGCTGTTTCCGATGCTTCGCGCAGGATTTCCCGCCCCCCATTCGCTGCGATTGCGGCCACGATGACGCCCAGCACCAGATCCGGGATGTTCGACCCGAACCCCATCACCAGCACCCCGGACAGCACAATCGCACCATTGACGATGGAGTCGTTGCTGGTAAAGATCGCTGACGCCTTGAAGTTCACATCTTCCCCGCGATGGCGGCGCAGTAGTCTGAGGCACACTAGGTTCAAAGCCGCGTTCAGCGCGGCCATGGCCATCATGGCTGGGCCGACAGGCTCTTCCCCTCCAGCGAAGCGGCGTAGGACTTCCAACAGCAGCAGCGCGGCCAGGCCGATTAGCAAGAAACCCGACAAGCGGGCCGCGCCCACCTTGACCGTTCCCGCACGACCGACGGCATACAGGCTAACCGCATAGACCGACGCATCGGCGAGGTTGTCCAACCCGGCGCCCATCAGCGCCGTAGAGCCAGCCCAGATGCCAAGGGCAATGCCGGCGGCGGACTGCGTCAGGTTGATCAGCAACACAGTCAGAAGAATCTTTCGGTCCTTCGCATCGCTCGCATCTAGGCGGCCCAACTCGTCGTTTTCGTGATTTCTGTGGTTTTCAGCCATGCATTGTTCCTTCCAAATCGATGGATGCTGAAGCCTGTAGCGGCTGGAGAGTCAAGGCGCAGATGCAACGAACTTGCCACAGGGTCTTCCCGGACGCCCTTGACTCTACCGTAGCTAGAAGGTTTTCCAATCCAGTCAGAGCTTTAGGACAGAACAGATGAGCACCAATGCGCCCCCTTCATTGCGACTGTCATCCGGTATGGCTGCTATCCACTGATCCGTGGCGCCACTGCGGTTGTGCTCTTCGGCGAGCTCGCGACCGGCCGGCCGTCTTTTCCGACGGAGCTACTCACAGTGATCGTCGCGCTCGCTTGTGCCGCCTTGCTAGAGGGCGGGCGGCCTTTCCACTCCCCGTTGAGCCAGTAGCGGCGTTCCAAGCTGTGGTTGGCCGTCGGCGCATGGCTCGGCTTCTTGGTCGTGCATCTGGCCTTCCAGCACTCCAATCTGGGATACCGGGTCGGGCCGTTGGGATTGTTGATCGGGGTGGCTGAAGCCCATCGCTGGCATCACAAGCGTGAGCACGAAGACGCCCAAGTCAACTACGGCGATTTCTGGATGCCCGGGGGCCACTTGTTCAGCGCTTTCCGGTCGCAAAAGCACACGCTGGGCGCCAAAGAGTGACACTCAAGAAAGATGGACTTTCCAATGGACTACGGCCCGCAGCTTGTCTATCCCTTCCGGAGCCGGCCAGCAGCGGCAAACGCTTGCGCTGCTGGCTATACGATCTTGCCCACGTCGCATTCTTGCGCGAGTCGGGCCTTGCGGCTTCTTGCGAAGCGATCGCGAGTTGCGTGGCGTGCCCATGAGTCGGGCCGCGTCGTGGCGCACTGCTACCTTGGCCTGCACCTGCACCTGCGCAGCCACGCCGCGATGCTCGGTCTGGCCTGGAGAACCCGTAAGGTGGCGGAGATTGCGGCGCGCAGGTCGTCCGGCTCGCGCTGGCTCCTGTGGGCCACGCCCTCGGTCGCACGCCGTCTCAAAACGTCAGAATCGCGCGCTTTCGCATGATGGAGCGCGGCACGTGGCTCTCAGAACTGGACCCGATCACTTCCAGCACCGATGACACGCTCGAGCTTCAGGCGGGCTCGGCCAAGCTGTTGAGAATGCCGCACTCGCGCGAGGTTCGGGCGCTATCGCAGGAGCGTCGCAGATCCATTAACTCGCGCTCCAAGGCGCGCAATTCCTTCATCTTGGTCCGCACTTGCGCGATATGAGCGTCGACCAGCGCGTTCACCTCGCCGCAGCCCAACTCTGGCCGATCCCGTAAGTTCAGCAGTTGACGGATCTCATCCAGCGTCATGTCCTTCGCCCGGCAGCGGCGGATGAACAGCAAGCGCTGCAAATGGACTTCGTCATAGAGCCTGAAGTTGCCCTCGCTACGTGCAGGCTCGGGCAGCAAGCCTTCTGACTCGTAAAAGCGCACGGTCTGCACCAAGCAATCTGCCTTCTTGCCCAGTTCACCGATCCGCATCATGGTTGCTTCCTATAAAAAACTTGACTCTATATCTACTAGAGGTTTTCTAATGATGGCATCCGGGGAAAACCTTGTCAATGAAGAGCGATCTATGAACAAAGAACCTTCCAGCCCATGCGCCTGCTCCGGCGGCAATGGCCAACAGACGGCGTGCGCCAGTGAGCAGGCCAGCACTGAAACCACCGTTTTCCACGTGAGCAACATGGATTGCCGCAATGAGGAAGCACTGGTGCGGCGAACGCTGGAGGGCATGCCCGGTGTCGAGCGGCTCCTGTTCGATCTTCCGCAGCGTTTGTTGACCATTTCGCACCGCGAAGTCTCGGCCGATGCCTTGGAGCAAGCGCTGAATTCGGTGGGCATGAAGGCTCAGGCTGTCCGAGACGCCGCCGTGTCGACCACCTACCGCATCGAGAACATGGACTGCCCGAGCGAGGAGAAACTCATCCGCTCGCACCTCGGGGCAGTCGAGGGAATTCAGGACCTCGACTTCGACCTCGCTGAGCGCACCCTGTCGGTGAAACACCTCGCTCAGGCACGCGCGCAGATGGAGCAGGTCCTGGCCTCGATCGGCATGCGCGCCAAGGAGCAGACCTTCGGCCACACGGGGCCGATCGAAGCCGCGGCTGTGATCCCATCCTCGGCCCTGCAGCAGCAACCAACCGCTGCCGTTTCCGCGCCGCCGATCGGCGAGCGGGTGACGTACCGGATCGAGAACATGGATTGCCCGACGGAAGAAGCGCTGATCCGCGACCGGCTGGGCAAGCTGCCGGGTGTGACCGCGCTCGACTTCAATCTGATGCAGCGTGTGCTGGGAGTCCAGCACACGCTGGCGACCTCAGCGCCGATCGAGAAGGCGCTTGCTTCCATTGGAATGCAGGCTGCGCGGCAGGACATGCAGACAGCCACCACGGTACTTCGCATCGCGAAGATGGACTGTCCGACCGAGGAAAGTCTGATCCGCGGCAAGCTGCAAGGCATGCCGGGCGTGCAGGGAATGGATTTCAACCTGATGCAGCGCACGCTCACGGTTCGGCACACACCCGACGCGATCAAGCCGGCAGTCGAAGCCATCGAATCGCTGGGCATGGAAGCCGAGGTCCAGAGGACTGATGAGCCGCGCGATGCCCCGGTGGCCGCGCACAAGACCAATTGGTGGCCGATGGCGGTTTCGGGCGTTGCGGCGGTGGCCGCCGAAGGCGTGTACTGGGTCAACGACGGCAATCATTGGGCCGTGATCGTGCTGGCACTGGTTTCGATCTTCACCGGCGGCCTCAGCACCTACAAGAAGGGCTGGATCGCGCTGAAGAACCTCAACCTGAACATGAACGCCCTGATGGCCATCGCGGTCACCGGCGGCATGGCGATCGGCCACTGGCCGGAGGCCGCCATGGTCATGTTCCTGTTCGCGTTGGCGGAAGTGATCGAGGCGAAGTCGCTGGACCGCGCCCGCAACGCCATTCGGGGGCTGATGGACTTGGCGCCCGAGACCGCGACCGTGCGGCAGGCCGATGGCTCATGGACAGAGCTGCCGGCCAAGGAGGTCGCAAAGGGCGCGGTGGTCCGCGTGCGTCCTGGCGAGCGCATCGCACTGGACGGCCTGATCACCTCGGGTCGATCGGCCATCAACCAGGCGCCCATCACCGGCGAGAGCCTGCCCGTCGAGAAGGCCGAAGGTGACCAGGTCTTCGCCGGAACCATCAATGAGACCGGCTCTTTCGAATACAAGGTGACCGCAGGCGCCAGCGACTCGACGCTCGCGCGCATCATCCATGCCGTGGAGTCCGCGCAGGGCAGCCGTGCGCCCACGCAGCGCTTCGTCGACCAGTTCGCCCGCGTCTACACGCCGGCGGTGTTCGCGGTGTCCGTGCTGGTTGCCGTCGTGCCGCCGCTCGCCTTCGGCGGCGCATGGTTTGACTGGGTCTACAAGGCCCTGGTACTGCTGGTGATCGCCTGCCCCTGCGCTCTGGTCATCTCCACGCCGGTCACCATCGTCAGCGGCTTGGCCGCTGCCGCCCGACGCGGCATCCTGATCAAGGGTGGCGTCTACCTGGAGGGCGGGCGCAAGCTCAAGGCGTTGGCCCTGGACAAGACCGGCACACTCACACATGGCAAGCCCGAGCAGACCGACTTCGTGCCGCTGATCGGCGAGGCGCAGGAAGTTGCCGCCTGGGCCGCAAGCCTCGCGGCACGCTCGGACCATCCTGTGTCTCAGGCCATCGCCCGCAAGGCGAACCGTGACGGCATCGCGCTGCACGAGGTCGACGACTTCGCGGCGCTGCCTGGCCGCGGCGTGCGCGGCCGCGTCGCCGGGCGCATGTTGCACATGGGCAACCACAGGCTCGCCCAGGAGCTGGGCCTGAGCGAAGCGACGCTCCAGGCTCGGCTGGAGACCCTGGAGCGCCAAGGCAAGACAGCGATCCTGCTGATGGACGATGCGACCGTGCTCGGCATTTTTGCAGTGGCCGACACCGTGAAGGAAACCAGCCGTGAGGCGGTGGCCGACCTGCAGGCGCTGGGTGTGCGCACGCTGATGCTGACGGGGGACAACCAGCACACGGCCGCGGCCATCGCTGCCCAGGTCGGAATCTCTGAAGCCCGTGGTGACCAACTGCCCGAAGACAAGCTCAAGACCATCGAAAGCCTGGTCGGCGGCGAGGGCCAGGTGGGCATGGTGGGCGACGGCATCAACGATTCGCCCGCGCTCGCCCGTGCCGACATCGGCTTCGCCATGGGCGCGGCCGGCACCGACACCGCGATCGAAACAGCCGACGTCGCCCTGATGGACGACGACCTGCGCAAGATCCCCGCCTTCATCCGGCTGTCGCGTAGCACTGCGGCGATCCTCACGCAGAACATCGTTCTGGCCCTTGGCATCAAGGCGGTGTTCCTTGCGTTGACGTTCACAGGGCATGCCACCATGTGGATGGCTGTGTTCGCTGACATGGGGGCAAGTCTTTTGGTTGTCGTCAATGGGCTGCGCCTCCTGAAGTTCAAGGCGGCATGAACAATGGATGAACCATCTCTTCGCAAGACGCAGTGGTACTCACTCGCGATCGTTATATTCGCCGGCGATCAGGCAGCTAAGAGCTACATTGACGCGACAACTCCCTTGGGTTGGTCGCACGAGGTGGCGTCATTCTTCAACCTAGTTCACGCTCTCAATCCCGGCGCGGCGTTCAGCTTCCTTGCTGGCGCGGGCGGCTGGCAGCGGTGGTTTTTTCTGGCGATCGCGTTCGCAATATCGGCATGGCTCGCATGGCTGCTCTCCCGGCCGCTGCGCAAAACGGAAGGCCTTTCGTACAGCCTCATTCTGGGCGGCGCATTGGGCAACGCGTTCGACCGCGCCACGCGCGGGCACGTTATCGACTACATCGACTTTCACCTGCACGGCTGGCACTGGCCCGCCTTCAACATCGCTGACATGGCCATCGTGGGCGGGGCGATCGCGCTGGTGGCCCAGTCGTTCATGAGCGTGGAGAACCCGGCCGCCACAAAGGAGTCCCAGTGACATTGGGACGATCCGGAAATTCGCAATGCACACGGTGCAGGACACCAATCTGAAGAGAACGGCCCCCAGCATGAGCGGCCGCGGCTTGGCCCTCATGCTAGCGCCCACCGCCGCTTTTGCTGCAACGCCCTGTTGCGATGGCGGCGATTGCTGCAACGACGTCGCAATGCCTTGCTGTGAATAAACAGCACGCAAGCCAGTTGACCTGGCAATTATGAAAGTCCATCACGGCGATGCTGGCCTTTTTCGTTCCAATGAGCCGTCACGGAGAGGTGATGATGAAGCTATGCCGGGATCCTGCAAGCTTTAGGACGGTCTTCTTTACCGCATAGCGATATGCTGATGTCACCCGTTCGCCTCGCCTGGCAAGTACAAGTAGTTCGTCGCGGTTTTCTGGCCGTGTCCGCCCGCTTCGCTGGCCCTTTTGCCCCAAACAAGCGCAATCATGCCTGCGTTACCACCAAAGTTCGCCCCCGCCAGTTGCTGTTCCTAAAGGGCATCAAGCTCAACGGGCACTTCTCGAAACCTCCCTAACCGTTGTCGCCAATGAGCCGGCATGATGTCGCCCATGATCACCCCGCGCATCAAGCCCTCGTCTTTCTGGCGTCACCAGCCTGACGCTGACCTGTTCGTGCAGGACCAGCGCCAAGCCAAGCTCGGCGGCTTCATTGCCAACCTGGCGGCGATGGACGAACTGATCGACTTCGCGGCCATTGCCGCCCGGGTCGACACCGCCTGCCCTCGCGCTGACCGTAGCAAAGGCGGGCGCCCGCCGTACCCCACCGAGGTGATGGTGCGGCTGCTGTTCATCCAGTCGCTGTACAACCTCAGCGACGAGGACTGCGAGTACCAGGTGCTGGACCGCATGAGCTTCCAGCACTTTTGCCGCCTGGATGGCGCGCTGCACATCCCCGATGCGCGCACGCTGTGGAGTTTCAAGCAGCGCTTGGCCCAAGGCGGTCTGGGCGGCCGCGCCATCTTCGAGGCGGTGAGCCTGCAGTTGCAGCAGCACGGCTACATCCCGCGCGGCGGGCAGATCGTGGATGCCAGCATCGTGCAGGCACCGCTGACCCAGGCGAACAAGGACGAGCGCGAAGCGCTCAACGAAGGCCGCAGGCCCGAGGGCTGGAATGCCAAGCGGCTGCAGCACACCGACCGCGACGCGCGCTGGACCAAGAAGCACGGCAAGAGCTTCTACGGCTACAAGGTGCACGCCAACGCGGACGCGCGCTACAAGCTGATCCGCCAGGCGAAGGTCACGCCGGCCAACGCCGACGACGGCCAGACGCTCAAGGAGGTGCTGGACCGCGCCAACACCGGCGCGCGGCTGCTGGCCGACCGAGGCTACGACGCGCAGACCAACCGCCAGTTGCTGCAGGCCCACGGGCTGCGGGACGGCATCGCGCGGCGTGCGAAGCCCGGGCAGGAGCGGCGCGTGCGACTGGACGCGCGCAACAAGGCGATCAACCGCGTCCGCGCCAGAGGCGAACATGTGTTCGCCGGCCTCGAGCAGTTGGGCGGCAAGTGCGTGCGGGCGATGACGCTGGCGAGAAACGAACTGGCGATCCTGCTGAAGTGCGCGGCGTACAACGCCAAGCGGCTGGTCTGGCTGGTGCGCCATGACCCGTGCGGGTGTGCGCGATGAAGGGAGAGGTGCGCCCGCAGAGCCTGCAAACGCAGTTTTGCAGGGCCTCGGGCGCCCGCCAAGGCTGCGATGACGGGGCCTGAGCGGCACCGAGAACCCCGAACTGAACGACGCGAGCGCCCTCATGCCGGTTCAGCCTTCGGAAATGGGGTTATGCGAAGTGCCCCAACGCCATCGCCGACCGGCCAGCGTATTTCGCATCGCTGCGTGCCCGTCGGGGCCAGCCCATCGTCATCCTCGCAGAGCTGGGACCGGACGAGGCATTCGCCCTGTGGAAGCAGCATGTACTGGGCGACAGGCCTCGCTGACCCAGTTTCGCCTCATCCTCCTGACAGCCCCGCACTTATTGCGGGGCTTTCTTTTTTCCGCGTTCGCCAATCGGGGCTGTTGCAAATGCCGATTTCCGGCTGACGCGGCTCGCCTCGCGCATGAAGCTGCCCGCATGTGTCGCTGATTCGTCAGCACCATGCCAGCAGCCAGAGTTTCCAGGCTGCCGCGGATTCTTTCCGCGCTACCCGCCAGTCCGCCATCGCATCGAGTCTGCGGACGCGCGTCACCCGTGACGCCGATGCTTTTTTCTCAACCGCGTGCGGGAGCTGCCATCCCGTGAGGGACGAGGCCCCGCTTTTTCCAAGGAGCCCGTCCATGTCCCAGCAAGCCTCTTTCGGCCAGTTGGCCTTGATCCATTGCGGCAAGTTCCTGCCGCTCGAAATCCTGCATAGCGCCGCCGGCCACTACATCGGCACGCGCGATACAGAAGGTCCCGTTTCGCGGGAATCCTGCCAGTACTTCCGCAGCTATGCCGCGGCTCAACGTGCCCTCGAAAGAGGCGGCTGGTCCCAGCTCGCCACACCCTGATCCAACTGGAGGAACCACGTCATGAACCAGCTTTTGCCCCAGGAAGTCGTCGATCAGATCATGCGGGAAGAGCAGCATTTCGCCGCCGCGCCCCAAGCCTTCTTCGAGGTCTGGAAGCGCGGCGTCGAGATCGCAGGCCCGCAATGGTTTGGCGACGGCACGCGCGAAGGCCTGAACCAGGCAAAGAGCAAGTGGGATCTGCGTCCCGACATGCTGCGTGCCAACGACGCACTCGGCGTCCTGAGCAGCGGGGAACGCATGTTCCTGTCCGCCATGTTCAGCTTCTACAACGCGCGCGAGGGCGGTGCCATGCTCAAGCGCTGCCACTTCCAAGGACTGTCGGACTTCGATGGTCTCGATCTGCAACGTCGCCAGGTGATCGCCGACCTGCTGCTGAACTACAGCGGTTGGTGAGCCGGTCCCTGGCACACCTTCATCACTGCGTTCACGGGACCCCATGAGGGACATGCGCCTCGTTCGAGGCCATGTCCCTCGCGTTTTCTCCCCGCCCAGCGCCATCCGGCATCAGGCGGTTTCCCCTGCGGATGCCATCGTCCGCAAGGGCTGGCTCCGTTCATTCATCGAAAGGAGCCTTCATGGCCAACAACTACTACGAAGCCACCGGCGTTCTCGTGCTCGACCGTGTGACGCCCGTCATCCAGGCGCTGTTCGGCGCCTTCGCGCTGGACGAGAGCCACCCCGGCAACGGGCAGGCCTACATCGCCCAGATCGCCGAGACCACCAATCCGCAATGGCCGGACGTGCTCGATGGCCTGGAAGACCTGGCCACGCAACTCGGTATTCCGATGCCGGACGACGAAGGGCTGTCGATCCCGCCGCTGCTCGAACTGCTCGCCGTGCACTTCCGTGCCGATGAGGACGAAGAGCTGGGGAACTTGATCGACCGTCATTCGTTCGAGGACACCGCCGATCTCGACGCATTGTTTCTGATCGCCACCCGGTTCGATGACGGGCACCACCTGACCGCCATCCAGTTCGAGGGCTGCTGGTACTGCAGCAAGCCGCGGCTGTTCGAGTTCGGCGGCAACGGCTGCTACCTGAGCCGCGAGGTCCGCTTCATCAGCTCCTCCTCCCAGGCCCTCCAGCTCGGCGACCAATTGCGCAAGACCATTGTGGCCGCCGACATCGAAGAGGCTTCGGCCCTGATCGCGCTGGAGACCATCAATCTGCTGGCGGGCGTCAGCGACGAGCCATTCCGCATGAATTTGCGCCGGCGCGTCGCCGAGCGATTGGCCCAAACGCCAACGATCAGCGTCACCTGACGCTGTTTCCTTTCTTTCCACCCACCGGGGTCAATTCCCGGTGGCGGGGATTTGCTCCATCATTATTCTGTTGGAGAAATCCCATGTCCCAGAATCCCAATCCCTTTCTACGCGGCTACTGGAATCTGAAAATCGTCCGCACGCTGTCCATCAGCTACGAGGACGGAAGCCCGCATGTTTGGCGAAACATCCACCCGAGCCAGCAGCACCTCTGCGACGCGGCGCTGGTTTCTTCTCCTTGCATCATCACCAGCGACTTCGCGGTGGTCAGGACTGGCACCGAACCTGTCGGCGCCGCACTGATCGCCGAATGCGACGCGGCTGAAGGGGGCAGCGGCGAAGGCATGGTGGGTGCCGTGGTGTACGCGATCCACGGCGACGACTTCGACGGCCGCCCCGTCCACATTGGCGACACCTATTCGGCCGAGGCCGCACGGGAAGTCGTGCAGCGGTTGAGCTTCGAGACCGGCTACTACAGCCGGTGCTGGGAAATCAGCAGCGCGCACATCAGCCGCGAAACCGGCCAGTACCTGGCCAACCTGGCTGACCTCGCGACGCCGGAGGCCTTTTTGTTCATCGCGTTCCGGATTCCCTACAGCCCGGCGATCGGCGTCAAGCTGATCTCCACGCCCTGGACGGACCAGCACCTGCAGGACGTCGAGGGGATCGCCGCCGAGCAGCTTCGGCAGGAGCACCGCAGCAAGGGCATGCCGGACGAGCTGGCACAGATCCTTGAACTGGCCGGCCAGGCCGACGTGCGCATCCTCATCCTCGATGCCGACGCACCCGTGTTGCCGGGCCTATCGCTGGCCGGCGAATAGCTGCCACACACATCCCCGGCCTTCCTTGTCCTCACCGCATGCCGGCCCGGTCTCCCGCCAGAGAGCCGGGCCGGCGCACTTTCACAGGAGCGATCCCATGTTCCCCGACCTCATCACACCCGCATCCGACTTCGAGCACCAACTCGGAGCCTGCGTCAACGCCATGAGCCAGGAAGATGCCATCGGCCAGATCCTGGTATTCGAGCGCATGAGCGGCACGCTGCACATGCGCCATATCGCCAGCGCCGACCTGGTGGACACCGACGTGGACGACTACGAAATGGTCGTCTTCGACGGTGGCAACACAAGCGGCGACACGTGGAAACACGTGTTCTTTCCGCGTCAGCGCGAGCACTACTTCGTGTACCAAGCCTGATTCCTCCAGCCCCTTTCGAGGGGCTTTTTCTTGCCCGCAGCACAGGAAAACGGTTGTGGTGCGGTGCCGTTTCCTGCGGGCAGGCAGACCGCCCCAGGGCCATGCTTGCCCCATGTTCGTCGGCGTTGCCGGCACATGCCCAGGCAGTCGAGACCTTCGAGGCTGCAAGCGCGGGAAACCGTGCTGGTCGTTTCTTCCTACGGACCTACCGCGTCCATCCACGCCACCCACAAGGGACCTCTCCCTTGCGGGCGGGGAATCCCTTGTTTTTCCTCAAGGAGTTTCCCCATGGATCGTTCCCTCATCAAATCCATGATGCCTTCGCTGGTCGCAGGCCATGTGCCCCGCAACGTGCGGTCGTTCAAGTACCGCGTGTTCGATGATCAGCCGCTGTCCTCAACGCTGGGCTTCGCCATCGACCCCCAACCCTTCGACGGCAAGGTGGTCGCCGCGACCGACGATGCCATCGTCGTCAAGCTCAAGCCTTCCGAGTTCGCGGTGCTCGATCCCAGCCTGGTGACCACGGTTCCTGCCGAAGGCGCCAAGGTGCATGTCCAACCCTATGCCCGTCGTCGCTTCGACGGACTGCGCGCGGACACGCCGGAGGTCATCACCGAGGAGACTTCGGACGGCACGCCGTACACCATCACGAGGCACATCCTCGGCTCGGCGCCGGCCAAGCTGCCCATTCCCACGCCGCAGTGCATGGAGTTGGGCCAGCTCATCGAGCAGTTGGAGGAGATGCCGGCCCCCGATCGCTTCCGGCGCATCACCCACATGCTGGTGGATGCCGGTGCCCGCGACTTCACCTGGGTCGATCCCACGCCCTCCAAGATCATCGAGACCCCGCCGGCGATCAGCTTCACGGTCTCGACCGCGAAGTTCGAGGGCCGGGTGACGATCCTCTACGACCGCGGCGGAGACACCTACGTGGTGGAACTGCACCGTCAGAACGGTGAATCGGTCGAACTGGTCGATCGGCACGACGAGGTGTATTTCGACATGCTCGGCGAAGTGCTGGAGAGGCTCATCGACGACGGGCGCTGGCGCCAGATCGACGTGAGCATCCTCGACGCGAAAGCGGCCCGCAAGCGCCAGGCCGTCCCGGCATGACGCCCCGCAGCGAAACCGGGCGGTCCTGCGGCTGACCCGAGGCATCCGCCACGGCGTTCCAGCCGTTCCGGCCGCGTGCACTACAGGCCCTTCATCCCATCGGATGGAGGCCTTTCTCATTCTTCCACACAGGAGATTTCATCCATGTCACTGCGATTCAAAGGCGCTGACCTGCGCCCCGTGCTGACCGAAGCCATCGCCAATCAGGGGTCGTCTCAGAAAACGGAAAAAAATCGTACGCTAAGAGCCGAAGTGGGCCCTTTAGCAGCAATGCAAAGCTGCGATCAACGGGCAGGAAACATTGCCATGGTGCGCGTTGCACTCTCTCACTAGCGTCGACAGGGCCTCTTCCATCCGCGTGAGGTCCGCCATGCGTGCGCGCACATCGGCCAGCCGGTGAGCAGCCAGTTCGGCCGCCTCGCTGCAATGGGTGCCGTCCTCCAGTTTCAGGAGCTGGCCGACTTCATCCAGGCTGAATCCCAGGCGCTGGGCTGACTTCACGAACTTCACCCGCGCCACGTCCGCCTGCCCGTAGCGGCGGATGCGACCGTAGGGCCGCTCCGGCTGGGGTAGCAAGCCCTTGAGCTGATAGAAGCGGATCGTCTCCACGTTGACCCGGGCTGCCTTGGCGAAGGCCCCGATGGTCAGATTCTCTTGAGCGTTCTCCATGGCGCTTGACTCCGTAGTTGACTACGGAAGTAACGTTACAGCATCAAGCGAAGTCCCGGAAGGAGAACCTTATGTCGGAACCCAAGAACGGCTGCGGCGCACTGGCGACCGGCGGCGTCGCGGCCGTCCTCGCCTCGGCCTGCTGCCTCGGCCCCCTTGTCCTGGTCGCGCTCGGCTTCTCTGGCGCGTGGATCGGCAACCTGACCGTGCTGGAGCCGTATCGGCCGATCTTCATCGGCGCAGCGCTCATCGCGCTGTTCTTCGCCTGGCGCAGCATCTTCCGACCAGCCCATGCCTGCAAGCCCGGCGACGTTTGCGCCGTGCCCCAAGTGCGGACTGCCTACAAGGTGATCTTCTGGATCGTGGCCGCCCTGGTTCTGGTTGCCCTCGCGTTTCCCTACGTCCTGCCGCTGTTCTACTGAAAGGAGATCACCATGAAGAAACTCACCACCCTCACCACCCTCATCGCCCTGGCCGCCGCTCTAAGCGCGCCCGCCTGGGCTGCCACCAAGACCGTCACCCTGTCGGTGCCCGGCATGACCTGCGCCGCGTGCCCGATCACGGTCAAGACGGCTCTGTCCAAGGTCGCCGGCGTCGAGAAGGCCGAAGTCAGCTTCGAGAAGCGGGAGGCCGTCGTCACCTTCGACGAGGCCAAGACCAATGCCGACGCCTTGACCAAGGCCACCGCAAACGCGGGTTACCCGTCCAGCGTCAAGCAGTGAGGGCGTAATCATGGCCGAGGCGATCACCCTCCACATCGAAGGCATGACCTGCACGTCGTGCGCCGAGCACGTCCAGCAGGCTTTGACGAACGTGCCCGGCGTGCGCGCGGCCTCGGTGTCCTATCCGCAGCGGCAGGCCGAAATCGAGGCGGATGCAGGCGTGAGCGTGGCCCCGCTGGTTGCCGCAGTGGCCACGCTCGGCTATCGCGCACGGCTTACCGACACGCCGAACAAGCCTGCCGGCCTGCTAGACAAGGCGCTGGGCTGGCTCGGTGGCGAAACGAAGCATGTTGGCGGTGAACAAGCGCTGCACGTGGCTGTGATAGGCAGCGGCGGCGCGGCGATGGCGGCTGCCTTGAAGGCCGTGGAGCAAGGCGCCCGCGTCACGCTGATCGAGCGCGGCACCATCGGCGGCACCTGCGTCAATGTCGGCTGCGTGCCGTCCAAGATCATGATCCGCGCCGCGCACATCGTCCACCTGCGCCGCGAAAGCCCGTTCGATGCTGGCCTGCCGGCCGCAGCGCCCGCTGTACTGCGCGAGCGGCTGCTGGCCCAGCAACAAGGCCGCGTCGAGGAGCTGCGCCATGCCAAGTACGAAGGCATCCTGGCAAGCACTCCGGCCATCACCGTGCTGCGCGGCGAGGCCCGGTTCAGGGACACGCGCACGCTGACCGTGGCGACCGCTGACGGCGGCACGCACGAGGTGAACTTCGACCGCTGCCTGATTGCCACCGGCGCGAGCCCGGCGCTTCCGCCAATCCCGGGCCTTGCGGACACACCCCACTGGACCTCCACCGAGGCGCTGGAAAGCAGCTCGCTCCCCGAGCGGCTGGCCGTGATTGGTTCCTCCGTGGTGGCGGTCGAGTTGGCGCAAGCCTTCGCCCGGCTGGGCAGCCAGGTCACGATCCTGGCGCGCAGCACGCTGTTCTTCCGAGAAGACCCGGCCATCGGGGAAGCCGTAACAGACGCCTTCCGCGCCGAGGGCATCGAGGTGCTGGACCACACCCAGGCGAGCCACGTTGCCTATGCGGGCGGGGAATTCGTGCTCACCACCGGGCAGGGGGAAGTGCGCGCCGACAAGCTGCTGGTCGCCACCGGTCGCGCGCCGAACACGCGCAGCCTGAACCTTGAAGCGGCAGGCGTCGAAGTCAATGCGCAGGGAGCCATCGTCATCGACCGCGCCATGCGCACGAGCGCACCGCACATCTTTGCTGCCGGCGACTGCA
>NZ_ASZV01000027.1:0-1720 GCF_000442475.1 Ralstonia sp. AU12-08
ATGTGGCGGCGGCGGCCGGCACGCGCGCCGCGATCAACATGACCGGCGGCGACGCGGCGCTGGACCTGACGGCGATGCCGGCGGTGGTGTTCACCGATCCGCAGGTGGCGACCGTGGGCTACAGCGAGGCGGAAGCGCACCACGACGGCATCGAGACCGACAGCCGGCTGCTGACGCTCGACAACGTGCCGAGGGCGCTCGCCAACTTCGACACGCGCGGCTTCATCAAGCTGGTGGCGGAAGCTGGCTCAGGGCGGCTGATCGGCGTACAGGCGGTCGCGCCGGAAGCGGGCGAACTGATCCAGACGGCCGCGCTGGCGATCCGCCACCGGATGACCGTGCAGGAGCTGGCCGACCAGTTGTTCCCCTACCTGACCATGGTCGAGGGACTGAAGCTCGCGGCGCAGACCTTCAACAAGGACGTGAAGCAACTGTCCTGTTGCGCCGGATGAGGAAAAGGGAGGTGTTCGATGAACGCCTACAGCCGCGCCAACCGCCGCATCTACGCGGCCTTGTCCGATCCCCTGTCGGCCACCCACCGGCACCGCCTCGACGATCTGCTCAAGCGCCACGACAACGGCAAGACGACCTGGCTGGCCTGGCTGCGCCAGTCGCCCGTCAAGCCGAACTCGCGCCACATACTCGAACACATCGAGCGCCTCAAAGCCTGGCAGGCGCTCGACCTGCCTTCCGGCATCGAGCGGTCGGTGCACCAGAACCGCCTGCTCAAGATCGCCCGCGAAGGCGGCCAGATGACGCCCGCCGATCTGGCCAAGTTCGAGGCACAGCGCCGCTACGCGACCCTGGTGCGCTCGCCATCGAGGGCATGGCCACCGTCACCGACGAAATCATCGACCTGCACGACCGCATCCTGGGCAAGCTGTTCAACGCTGCCAAGCACAAGCATCAGCAGCAGTTCCAGGCGTCCGGCAAGGCGATCAACGCCAAGGTGCGGCTGGCCACCTCGATCAAGCAGGGCACGGTGACGGCCTCGCTGATGCTCAGGAAACTCGGCAGCTACCCGCGCCAGAACGGCCTGGCCGTGGCGCTGCGCGAGCTGGGCCGCATCGAGCGAACGCTGTTCATCCTGGACTGGCTGCAAAGCGTCGAGCTGCGCCGCCGCGTGCATGCCGGACTGAACAAGGGCGAAGCCCGCAACGCGCTAGCCCGCGCCGTGTTCTTCAACCGGCTGGGCGAAATCCGCGACCGCAGTTTCGAGCAGCAGCGCTACCGGGCCAGCGGCCTCAACCTGGTGACGGCGGCCATAGTGTTGTGGAACACGGTCTATCTGGAACGGGCCTCAAACGCCTTACGCGGTCACGGCCAGACTGTCGATGACGCCCTGTTGCAGTACCTGTCGCCGCTGGGCTGGGAGCACATCAACCTGACCGGCGATTACCTCTGGCGCAGCAGCGCCAAGATCGGCGCGGGCAAGTTCAGGCCGCTACGACCGCTGCAACCGGCTTAGCGTACGATTTTTTCCGTTTTCTGAGACGTCCCCAATCAGTGCCGCATTGTCCTGGTCAAGGATCAGGGCGTGTACTTCCTCGCCGAGCGTGGGGAGCGTCGCCCGGATGGGCGCCAGGCACTGCTCGCCTACGCCGTCGGATGCAACCCGGACACCGACCCGTTCGATGACTGGTGGCACCTCGCCGGCCGCGAGCTGGGCGGCGATGACTTCGCGGAGTATTTCGACCCGAAGGACGGCCTGTTCAACGCG
>NZ_ASZV01000028.1:0-654 GCF_000442475.1 Ralstonia sp. AU12-08
CGACCGAGGACGGCCTGTTCACGCGCCTCCAGCACTCGGCGGACGATCTCGTGCTTTCCGCCACCGCCACGCACCTGTCCTTAGCAGTGGTGCCTCCCGCCTGACGCGGCAACCGCCTCGCAGCCCCCGCATCGGGGGCCTTCTTTTGTTCGCACCGCCGCCATCGCCGCGCGTGCGCGTTTGTCTCCAGCCGCCGAGGCACGCCCCGCCGGCCACAACGCCGGCATGCCACCGGAGACAACCGCATGAACACGCCATCGACCTCGCCGAGGCTGCACCTCCTACCGGTGTCGCTGCGCACGGCCAATGCATTCGTTCTGTCGCACCATCGCCACCACCGCCCGGTCCAGGGCGCGAAGTTCGCCCTGGCCGTCACGCTGAGCGACAGCGACCTGATCCACGGCGTGGCCATTGTCGGCCGCCCGGTCGCGCGGCACCTGGACGCTGGAAGTCACGCGGCTGTGCACCGACGGCACACCCAGCGCCTGCAGCAAGCTCTACGGCGCGGCCTGGCAGGCGGCAAGGGCGCTGGGCTACATACGCCTGCTCACCTACACCATGCCCGACGAAGGTGGCGCCAGCCTGCGCGCCGCCGGCTGGCGGCTGATCGGCGCGCGCGGTGGCGGCGCCTGGAGCCGTCCCGGCCGTCCGCGC